>NZ_JACSKL010000005.1:0-205686 GCF_018617585.1 Exiguobacterium sp. s129 | reverse complement strand
CCGCCAGCGTTCGTCCTGAGCCAGGATCAAACTCTCCAAAGAATTTGATATAGCTCTTAAATTGACGAAGCTTGCGCTTCATTCAAAAATTGTAAAACTTATTTTTGCCTCATCGTTCAGTTTTCAAAGTTCGTCAGTTTAAATGGTGGGCCTAAGTGGACTCGAACCACCGACCTCACGCTTATCAGGCGTGCGCTCTAACCGGCTGAGCTATAGGCCCATAAAAAAGAATGGTGCACCCTGAGAGATTCGAACTCCCGGCCTTTAGATTCGTAGTCTAACGCTCTATCCAGCTGAGCTAAGGGTGCATATGGTGCGGTCGAGAGGACTTGAACCTCCACGGTGTTAACCACCACTAGGCCCTCAACCTAGCGCGTCTACCGATTCCGCCACGACCGCAGCGTATGAAATTAAAATGGTGAGTCATGCAGGGCTCGAACCTGCGACCCTCTGATTAAAAGTCAGATGCTCTACCAACTGAGCTAATGACTCAAATAAAAGCTGGGCTGGAAGGGATCGAACCTTCGCATGTCGGAATCAAAATCCGATGCCTTACCACTTGGCTACAGCCCAACGTAAATGGCGGTCTTGACGGGATTCGAACCCGCGATCTCCTGCGTGACAGGCAGGCATGTTAACCCCTACACCACAAGACCAGATTACGTTTTTATTTGAAATGGTGGAGGATGACGGGATCGAACCGCCGACCCCCTGCTTGTAAGGCAGGTGCTCTCCCAGCTGAGCTAATCCTCCATATATGGTGACCCGTACGGGATTCGAACCCGTGTTACCGCCGTGAAAGGGCGGTGTCTTAACCGCTTGACCAACGGGCCAGTGTATGTGTCTTCTAAGTAATTTTAAGTGGCGGAGACGGAGGGATTCGAACCCTCGCACCGGTTTCCCAGCCTACTCCCTTAGCAGGGGAGCCCCTTATAGCCTCTTGGGTACGTCTCCAAAATAAAATGGCTCCGCAAGTAGGATTTGAACCTACGACCTACCGGTTAACAGCCGGTTGCTCTACCACTGAGCTATTGCGGAACGTTGCTTGAAATTATCGAAGTAACGATTTATATTGTAACCGCAAACCAGAAACCTGTCAATCACTTTCTTAGAAAAACTTTTATTTCGCATGCCGTCTCTCGGCGACTTCTATAAGATATCACGGTACAAAAAGACCGTCAACACTTTTTCTAAAAAAAAATCAGGTAAAATGAAAAACATTTTACCTGATTCGAGTTTCTTCTTATTAATTGTTTAACTGTTCGGTTCAAGCATCGTCAAACTAATTCGTCCCCGGTTGACATCGACCTGTTCAATCCATACCGTAACGATATCACCGACCGCCACGACATCTAACGGATGCTTCACGTAGCGATTCGATAATTTCGAAATATGGACGAGCCCGTCCTGTTTTACACCAATATCCACGAACGCACCAAAATCAATGACGTTTCGAACGGTCCCTTGGAATTCCATTCCGACTTGAAGGTCTTCAAGACTCATGACGTCCGTACGCAGTAACGGCTTTTGAATGTCCTCTCGTGGGTCACGTCCTGGTTTCGCTAACGACTTCAAGATATCCTCGACGGTTGGAAGTCCCGCATCTAATCGCTCACTCAATACATTCGCATCAACTTGTTGTAACCGTTCACGCAATGCAGCTGTTCCAACCTCAGCTTTCGAGGATCCGATTTCTTTTAAGATTGATAATGCGAGGGAATAACTCTCTGGGTGAATCTCTGTCTGGTCGAGAACGTCCTTCCCATTCATGATTCGCAAGAATCCAGCTGCCTGTTCGAACGCCTTCGCCCCGAGTCTTGGCACCTTCTTAATTTCTTTCCTTGTTTCAAAGCGCCCGTTCTCTTCTCGATATGCCACAATATTTTTTGCAGTCGTTTTGTTCAGTCCCGATACGTAAGTCAATAAAGACTCTGAGGCACGGTTCACATCGATTCCGACCATGTTAACCACGCTCTCCACGACAAATTCTAAAGATGTCTTCAGTTTATTCTGACTCACATCATGCTGATATTGCCCGACACCGACCGACTGTGGGTCAACTTTGACGAGTTCCGCCATCGCATCCTGGATTCGGCGTGCGATCGAGACGGCTGACCGTTCCTCTACTTTTAAGTCCGGAAATTCACTACGTGCGACTTCCGATGCAGAATAGACACTCGCTCCCGCTTCGTTCACAATTGCGTAAGCAATTTCACGCTCTGCTTTCTTTAACCAATCCGCAACGAATTGTTCGGTCTCCCTTGATGCCGTACCGTTTCCGACGACAATAACGGAAATCGGGTATTTTTTCGCGAGTCTCGTTAACACTTTCTCCGCTCCATCGATATCGTACTTCGGAGCCGTCGGATAGAAGACACCAACCTCTTCGACTTTTCCGATTTCATTGACGACCGCCCATTTGCATCCTGTCCGATATGCCGGGTCGATCCCCAAGACGACGACCTCGCGAAGAGGCGGTTGCATGTAGAGTTGCTTTAAGTTTTTCGAGAATACATCGATCGCCTGCTCCTCTGCCTTATCGGTTAACTCGCTACGAATCTCTCGTTCAATGGCTGGGAAGACAGATTTTTTATAAGCCTCCGTCACGGCCGCTTCGACAACTTCACGCTTCTCTTTCGGAAGTCGCTCATATGCACGAAGGACTTGATCCATGAAGCGTGTCTCGTCAAAAATGACTTTCACTTGAAGGACATCGGTACGCTCCCCGCGGTTCAAGGCGAGTACACGGTGTGGGACAATCCCAGCAATTTTTTCTTCATATTCATAGTACTGCGCAAAGATCTCTTTTTCATCTTCCGCTTGTTTTTTCTTCTTCGAACGCAACAATCCTTCTTTGCGTACACGGTCGCGAAGCATCTGGCGTAGTTTCGCTTCCTCGCCCCATTCTTCCCCGATGATGGCATGTACGAGCGGAAGGGATTCTTCTAGCGCTACATCCTTCGAGAGCTCTTCAACGACACCTGTCGAGTAAGGCGACTTGTCTCGGAACCAGTCCGCAAGCGGCTGCAATCCTTTCTCACGTCCCTGTTCCGCTTTCGTCCGCCGTTTCGGACGATAGGGTAAGTAGATATCTTCCACTTGCTGAAGGGTTGTCGCTGCCTCTAACGCCTTCGTTAGTTCAGGTGTGTTCTTTTCCAGCTCTTCTAACTTAGCAAGAACATCCGTTTTTCGCTTTTGAAGACTTTCTTCATATTGAAGGGCGTCCAAGATTGCTTTGATTTCGACTTCATCCAGGTTCCCCGTCATTTCCTTCCGATAACGGGCCATGAACGGAATCGTCGCCCCTTCAGATGCGAGCTGTTGAACCGTCTCTACTTGGTTCACTTTCAAGTTTAACGCCTTAGCCACTTTCGTAATCACTTGAATCACTTCCTTTTATGATCTCTTCCAAAGTGTAGCAAACATTCAAACAAAAAAGCGATGACTCGATTAGTCATCGCTTGAGAATACTTCATTGAGTGGGACTTTGATGGCTTCACGCAGCTTTTCGAGTGCTCGCCGTTGCAAACGGGAGACATGCATCTGCGAGATCCCAAGAAGTTCTCCAGTCTCTTTTTGACTCATATTCTTATAGTAGGCGCATTCTAAGATGGCGCGTTCCCGTTCATTTAGGACGTTGAACGCTTTCTCTAGAATGAGACGTTGGTCGACCGATTCATATCCACGCTCTTGGCTACCGACCAAGTCGAGTAACGTGACCGTACTGCCTTCGTTATCCGCTTCGATCGAACTATCGACCGACAGCGCTTGATAACTCTTGCCCATCTCAAGCGTTTCGAGAATTTCTTCGTCTGATACGCCAAGATGATCGGCAATCTCATCGATTCGTGGTGAGCGTTGTAATTCAGTCGTCAACTCTTCAACCGTCTTCTTAATTTTCGGTCCGAGCTCTTTGATCCGACGCGGAACATGGACACTCCATGTTTTATCGCGGATGAATCGCTTGATTTCACCGATGATGGTCGGGACGGCAAACGATTCGAAGCTACGTCCGAATTCTGGATCAAATCGACGGAGTGCCGCCAATAATCCAATCATCCCAACTTGCACGAGATCATCGTGAATCGCTCGTCCACGCGAAAACTTACGGGCGAGTGCTTCAACGAGGTCCGAATAGCGATTGATGAGTAGCATTTGCACTTCTTCGTTTTGATCGTCTTGTTGGTAGCGTTCAATCCACTCTAGTACCTCGTCATCACTGTGATGGCGTTGTTGAGATTTTGCTGGCACTCTGATCCACCTCGTCCCTGTTAAGGAGTTTTGTCATCGTCACTTTGACACCGTTGTCTTTATTGATCGAGACATCGTCCATTAACGCTTCGATAAGGAAGAGACCAAGTCCTCCTTCGTGGAGCGATTCAATTTCCGTCGTCTCTTCGACCGGAGCCGCTTGACGTTTCACATCATCTGCGAACGTCTTGCCTGAATCTTCAATCGTGATTTCAAGACGATCTGCATATACGCCACAAGCGAGTTTGACCTCTCCATCTTGATGATCTTCATACGCATGCTGAACTGCGTTGCCGCATGCTTCCGAGACCGCGATTTTAATATCCTCGATCTCGTCGTACGTATATCCCATACGGTTAGCGATTCCTGAAACGACTAATCGAACCACACCGACATATTCGGGTTTGGCCGGGAACGTCATGACCGTCTGTTCAACATTGTTCATTGCGTGCCACCTCTTACGTTCGAATTAATAGAAAGAAGTTTGTGAAGACCCGTCAATTCGAATAGACGATTGACTCGCTCCGTAACCCCGACAAGTGACAACTCTTTTTCGTTACGCGTGGCGATTTTCAACGCCCCGACGAACACACCGAGACCTGTCGAGTCCATATACTCCACTTCATCTAAATGAACGACCACATCTTGCTCACTGATGGCCGGATGCAATACTTCTTTCAATTTTGGTGCAGTATATGTATCCACTTCTCCGGATACGTAAAGGTGTAATTGTTCTCCAATGACTTGCTCACGAATCGATAAATCCATCGTCTATTCCCTCCTAAATGTCCGTACAGATAAATTGAGTACGATTTACTTTAATTCCCCACTATCAAAATCTTAAACCACTTTTTTAAAAAATGTTTAAAAAAAGACCGATACCTATGTACCAGTCTTGATCTATGTAAGGCTAGAGAGGGATCAATCCCATACTAATCTCTAGCGCTCGGTCAACTTTATGCATCGTCTCATCATCGAGATGAGTGACTTTATCCGTCAGACGACGCTTATCAATCGTTCGAATCTGCTCAAGTAAAATCACAGAGTCTCTCTCGAGTCCATGCTTCTCTTGATATACTTCCACATGAGTCGGCAGTTTTGCTTTTTGAATCTGAGCTGTAATCGCAGCGACAATGACGGTCGGGCTAAAGCGATTGCCGATGTCGTTCTGTACGATGAGAACGGGTCGAACGCCACCTTGCTCTGAGCCGACTACGGGCGACAGATTCGCATAAAATACGTCACCACGCTTTACGATCACTCTGCTCACACCCCACTTACTTGACGTAAGAGAGCGTGTTCGGCTTCGGCTTCAATCGTTAGCATCTCTTCTGCCATATTCAAGTTAAACGCGGCCATCTCTTGATAGCCTTTCGCCAATTCTTCACGCAGTGTTTGTTGTCGATCAGCAATTTCTTTAGACAAGTATGTCACTACATCGTTCAAGGACAGTGTTTCACGGTCTTTCATCGAAATCGGACCCCCTTGTTGCGAGAACCGATCTGGGACGGACGCTAGCGCACCCGCAGTTCGCTGCTTCAACATCTTACACCTCCAGAATCGTTTCATGGACTGGCGGAAAATCTCCCGCGTTCTTTATCAATATAACACGCGGGAATGGGAAAATATAGAGAAATCGAGAAAGAATTCAGATAATTTCACACGATTTGTGATTCACACATAGTGACGCGGTAATCGACTCGTGAACTGGCAAACGATCTCATAGTTAATCGTCCCTAGATATGACGCAAGTTCATCAATGGCGACGTTTCCACCAACAAGTGTCACATCCATACCGACCGGAAACTCTTTTGGAAGTCGGATCATGAAGCGATCCATGCAAACACGTCCCACAATCGGACAACGAACACCATTTACTTCAACTTCAAATCCGCTCGCCTTCCGTAACCAGCCGTCCGCATATCCGACTGGGACGGTACCAATCCATTCATCGGTCGATGTCGTATAGGTCGCTCCGTAACTGATCGTTTGACCTGCCTCGAGACGCTTCACCTGCATCAGCTGGCTCTTCAACGTAAAGGCCGGGCGGAGGAACGAATAGAATGTTTCCATCTCATGTGACGGATATAAACCATAGAGTGCGATCCCGACACGGACCAGATTATAAGGAACGTCTTGTCCTGCCATTCGGATGGCCCCTGCTGAATTGGACGTATGAATATAGCGAAACCGCTCATGTAACCCATCCATCAAGTGTTCGAAACGTTCTTGTTGTGTGTAGTACAAGTCGCTATCAAGTTCATCCGCTGTCGCGAAATGGGTGTAGATGCCTTCAATGACAAATGAATCGTTCGCTTCTTCAAGCAACGCATCAAGTTGCTCTCGTGTACGAAGACCAAGACGTCCCATCCCTGTGTCGACTTTAATATGAACCGTCAATGGTTTTTCTTCTATATAAGCAGTAGCCTCTTTTAACCATTCAGCAGAAAAAACGGACAACGTGACGTCTCGTTCTGCTGCAATCCCTGCATATTGGGGAAATTGCGCCTCCATGACTAAAATCGGCGCCTCGATCCCTGCATCCCGAAGTTCGATTGCTTCTTCTAATAAAGCGACCCCAAGCATTGTCGCCCCGTTCTGAAGGGCGATATTCGCTACTTCAACAGCCCCATGACCGTAGGCATTCGCTTTGACAACCGCCATGATGTCTTGCGGGATACGTTGTGTTAACTCTTGTATGTTATGGGCGATGGCCGCCCGATCAATCTCGATTCGACTAGGACGAAACATGTTGCCCCTCCTCTTCTAAGATGACTTGTGCGACGGCATATGCACTGCTATGACTGATGCTGACATGAATTCGTCCCGAAAACGGCGCAGTCATGACAGGTCGACCTGTCTCATCCGGTAAAATTTCAATGTGGCGCCACGATAGACCGTGCGCGATTCCGGTGCCGATTGCCTTGGCATAAGCTTCTTTTGCGGCAAACCGACCCGAAACAAACTCGATTTGACGCGGGAGTGGGTATTGTTGAACAAGCTCATACTCTGCATCGGTGAGCAGGCGTTTTAAAAAACGCGGTTGTTTCATCGAGCGAGCCATCCGATCAAGCTCGACGATATCGACTCCGATTCCTACAATCACTGGACACTCGCTCCTTTCCTTTTTTCCCTGTTTCCCTATACAATTGGAGAAAGAGGTGATGTTATGTTTAGTCGTACGGAAAATGTACAAACGTTTGTACGGGCATATCCACTCGTAACGCTGTTCATTGTAATCCAACTCCTTGTGTTTGTCATCGATTCTTTCGCTCCTGGTTTACGAATTGTGTCAACAGGCGGGTCGTTTCATTTGGCACTCGCCGATGGACAATGGTATCGCTTGGTGACGGCCAACTTTATTCATTTGAGTCTCGGACACTTGCTATTTAATTCGTTTGCGCTGATCATCTTCGGACCAGCGATGGAACGCATGGTCGGGCATGTGAAGTTTGCCCTATTTTATGTCTTCGCCGGGGCACTTGCCAACTTGTTCACCTACTTCACCGTCAGTAACTTGTTTTATCTACAAGCTGGTGCGTCAGGTGCCATCTTGGCCATTCTCGGATTCTATGTGTACATCGGTCGCTTCCGCCGCACGTTGATGCTTAACCAAGATGCCCGCTTGGTCTATATCTTCGTCGCCATCAGTGCCGTCTTTACACTAATCGGTTCGAACGTTTCGCTTTGGGGCCACGTGTATGGCTTTTTGGCAGGATTTTTACTTGCCATTCCACTCTCACGGTATGCCGTCCCGTATACACGCCCGATGCGCTACGGGAAGTATAAGCAACGTTCTTACGCGCCCCCGACCATTCATTCCGGGGACGGAAAATGGTTCTTCTACATTATTATTGGACTGGCAATCTTTGGCTTATTGGCGCAATTCTTATAAGTAAGGAAACAAAAAACGACCAAGCGGATTCGCTTGGTCGTTTGATTAGATTTGATTTTTATGACGAGCCTCTTGAAGCGCATCGACTAAGTCTTTCACGTCTTCGACGAGGTTTTGAATCGTATCTTGGTTTTCTTCGTAAAGCGATTTCCATTCCATGACTCGGTCTTTCAAGTTGCCTTTCGATGACGCTTGAAGACCGACTGCATGTGCCTCAGTCGATGTGTTCGATGACTTCAACTTCGACTTGATGCCTTTCAATTGTCTCACTTGTTGATCGCGTGTTTCGCTATGGAGAAGTGATGCCGCTGCGCCGATTACTGCGCCCGCAGCCATCCCCAACCAGAAATAATTCTTGTTCATAAAAATCCTCCCCTAACATGACGTTATCTTTTATTATAGATTATCTGACTCGGTGACGACATAGTGTTTTATAACAGGACCTGCACCGCGCTGTTCGACCGCCCGTTTCAGACGATCTTCAAGCACCGCGTAGTCCGCTGTATCTCGGAAGTGTTTTCCACCAGATGTGAATTGAATGAATACGACCGCATGATTGTCGTCCGGGTCGACACCTAGACGGTACGCCGAAAACCCATCATGTCCGACCCCGAGCGGTGCCTTTTCCGTCAACAATTGATGAAACAGGAGCGAGCGGGCATTTTCATCCGTTGGCACGTTCGCATATAAGATGTTTCCTTTTTTGACGAATTCACCGGATGCCTCTTCAATCTCAAACACTTTTCCACTCTTGAACGGAGATTTCTCTCCTTCTGCGAGCAGGATCGTTTCATGTCCATTTGCCGCGACCACGCCCGGCTCTTTCCGGAGACGCTCGGCCACACTACCTGACGCGAAGGTCATATACAGTTTAGACAAGCTCCTCACACCCTTTCGCGAGCGTGATGTCTTTCTCCGTGATGCCCCCTTCGTCATGGGTCGATACGGTCAATGTCACGTTCCGATACTCGATCAAGATATTCGGATGATGGTCGAGCGATTCAGCCAAATCCGCGACGAGATGGACAAACTGGATGGCTTCCGGGAATGTCTCAAGCCGATATGTCTTCTGAATCTCCCCGTTCACTTCTTCCCAACCGTTTAAACGTGACAGTTCATCTGTCAATTCACTTTGTGATAATACCATCGTCACAATCCCCTTTCCCTATACAGTCTACTGTCTTAATCTACCCAAACCGGAGAAAAATAATCTTCCGCGCATGATGTATAATGATTTAGAATGAGATGGATAGCCATCATTTTGATTACGAGAGAGGAGCATCTCCCATGCGCGCATTGATTGTTATAGATTATACATTTGATTTTATCGCAGACAGTGGTCGTTTGACTTGTGGGAAACCCGGGCAAGAGATTGAAGAGCGGATTGTCGAGTTAATCGAAACGTTCTCGACCGAGGATTATGTCGTCATCGCGAACGATGTCCATGATGCAGGCGACACGTTCCATCCTGAAACGACGTTGTTCCCACCGCACAATATTCGTGGGACGGAAGGTCGTGAATTGTATGGTGCAGTGAAAGAAGCATCCAAAACAGCCGACCATTGGATCGACAAGACACGGTACAGTGCGTTTGCCGGAACAGACCTTGACCTTCGTCTTCGGGAACGTGGGATTACAGAAATTCATCTTGTCGGTGTCTGCACAGACATTTGTGTGCTCCATACAGCCGTAGATGCCTACAACCTCGGTTATCAAATCGTCGTCCACGCCGATGCCGTCCAGAGCTTCAACCCGATCGGTCATGAATGGGCGCTCGAACATTTCGTCACGACTCTCGGTGCGACCGTCGTCGGAAAGTGACGTAAAACAGAAAGGAAAACATATGTTACATCGCAATTTAGCACTTCACACAGACCTTTATCTCCCACGCTGGATGTATATCTACTGGAAGCAAGGTCGTCATAATGAAAAGGTTGTCTTTGACCTGTATTACCGTTCGAACCCGTTCAGCGGTGGTTATGTCGTCTTCGCAGGACTCGAAAACATTGTCCACTATTTGGAGAACGTCTCGTTCACAGAAGAAGACATCGCTTATTTAAAAGCGCAGCTCGGTTTCGAAGACGAGTTCGAAGATGTGTTACGAAACTTTAAGTTCACTGGTTCACTATATAGTGTCCGTGAAGGAGAGGTCATCTTCCCACACGAGCAAGTCGTCCGAATCGAATCGACCATCTTTGAAGCAAAACTATTCCAAACAGCGCTACTCAATATCGCGAACCACGAATCACTCATCGCGACGAAGTATGCCCGAATTCGTCAGGCCGCTCCGAACGAGACACTGCTCGAAGGTGGAGCACGTCGCGCACAAGGCGTCGATGCCGCCTATTACGGGACCCGCGCCGCTTATATCGCCGGTTTCGACGTGACGAGCCTTGTTTCTGCCGGACGTGATTTCGACGTGCCGACAGGAGGGACGATGGAACATGCGGACATTCAGTTCCATGATGATGAGTTGAGTGCATTCCGTTCGTTTGCAGAGATGTATCCAGACAACACAAGTCTCCTGATTGATACGTATGACACACTCAAATCCGGTCTTCCGAACGCGATCACGGTCGCAAAAGAACTCGAGGCGAAAGGACACCGCCTCAAGTCTGTACGACTCGATTCGGGTGACCTCGCTTATCTGTCAAAACGCGCTCGGAAAGCGTTGAACGAAGCCGGTCTCGACTATGTCAAAATCGTCGTATCTGGTGATTTAGATGAATACGTCATTCAAGACTTACGCATGCAAGGTGCAGAAGCCGATACGTTCCTCGTCGGGACGCGTGGAATCACCGCTTATGAACAACCTGCACTTGGCATGGTCTATAAATTGGTCGCTCGTGAGGATGAATCCGGAGAATTAAAACCGGTCATCAAAGTGTCTTCTTCTAAAGTGAAGACGACGACCCCTCATAAAAAAGAGTTGTACCGCATTATCGACAAGGAGACGAAAAAGTTCAAAGGGGACTATATCGCCCTTGCCGACGAACCTGTCGAATCGTATAGCGAAATCGACTTGATTGACGTCCGCGACCCTGCCTTCAAAATCAAGACGCGCAACTTTAACGTCAAACGGTTGTTGCAACCGATTTTCCTCGATGGGAAACGTGTATACGACCTTCCGAGCACGACCGAGATTCGCGCTTATCATCATGAACAGATGAACGGACTCTGGGAAGAGTATAAGCGCCTCCGTTTGCCGGAAGTGTACTCGGTGACGTTCAGTAAACCACTTTGGGACTTAAAACTCGATATGATTCGCAAAACGCGAGTACCGAAATAAAAAAACGGTTGTGGGTACATTCCCACAACCGTTTGCTTATACCATCGTCATCTCGCCTGCTTGGCTTTGATCTTCTTTTCTCCGAAAGTAAAGCGCCATCGACAAAGAGAGCAATATCAAGACAAAATAGACGGTTCGTTGCCAAAACGTCGCTTCGGTGTCCCCTTGGAACAGTGCAATGATATAATCGCTCCCACTGACTAAAAATAGTCCGGCAAGCAAAAGAAAGATTCGATAGCCGGCCCGACTCCGCTCCCGTTTCACTTTGAAGAAAAGGACACCATAGTAGACGATCGCGAGAATCGTCACATACCCGATTACGCCAACAATCCAACTCATCTTGATGCCTCCCTCACTCTCTATTTTTCTGTTTCTTCCCCGTTATCTTAACACATTCTATTCGTCAGACTATGTTAAGATGGTCTAAAGAAAACGCGGAAAGGAACGATGCTATGAAAACGTTTCGCCTCGTCCAAGTCCGTCTCGTTCAAGACGAGTACGGCAATGAACTTAATTTACCAATCGATTTGCTCGACGGGTTGATCATCTCGAAAGAACATGATTCAGAATGGTTGCTCGAGATGCTCGTGCCGACCGAATCGGCCGTCACGCTTCACCATTACTTAAACAAACGAATCCTCATCCTCGCTGAAGCCATCATTACATCTCCGACGAATGCGCCTGCCGCACTCGCCTTGACCTTCACGAGTGAACGAGCCCTGAGCGATCACCATACGTTCGTCGCCGAAGGACTCATGTTAAATCCAAAACAAGATGCGACGAAACAAGTGCTCGACTCTCTCATTCAAGAAGGGGTCGCCACGTCGAATTTGAAACCCGCCTTCTTCGAGAAGAAAGTGGAGATTCAACAATCGTTCAGTCGCTCTGCCTTCAATCAATTGGTCAAAACCGGGTCATTCGAGTAATCGAATGGCCTTGTTTTTTCTTTCCCCAAAACCATTCCCCTTTCAAACAAAAAAGACGGAGAAAGGAGCTCCGTCTCACACATAGATAAAGAACAAGATGACCATCATCGTCATTCCAATCACTTTTAAGAGCGTACTGCCAAGAAAAGCGAGAACCGTTCCCACACCGATACTCCATGCTTCACGTGTCGTCTTTCCGAGTGTTAACTCCGCCAAAAATGCGAAAACAAATGGGAAGATGAGGACCCCGACGAGCGGGAAAATGAACGGTCCGGCAATCAAGCCGATGGTCGCGCCCCATTTCGCTCGTTCTGACCCTCCACGTTTATCCACTGTAGCTCTGGTCACAACGTAGTCCACCACAAACAAGAAGATGAGGAAGACAGACTGCCATACCCAGAATGTCCAAGTTAACGGCTCAAATGAAAAGCCGAATCCGTAAATCATGTACCCGATAAACAAGAACAAGACGCTAGGGATGACCGGGTAAATGAGTCCGGCAAAAGCGACCACAAATGATGCGATGATGAATACCCATAGTAAGGTCGTCATGACATTTTCCTCATTTCATGATGGCCGGATCGGTGATATGATCAGCAACATTAATCGCCTTCACCTCAAACTGGCCATGTTGATGGATGATATAGTTCGAGCAGGCGTTTCGCATCGCATGACGGAACGTATACGTGTCATCAATCGCTGAGAGCGCTGCTTTAATCGCATGTGAATGGCAGACGACAATGATCCGTTTTCCGGGATACATCTCTACCAAATGTTCCATTCCTTCTAGGACGCGAGCACGCATCTCATCCTCTGATTCGAGACCCGGAACGCGACGCTCGTCATCGGCCTGCACTGCTTCATAAATACCTTTCACAGGTTGTCCGGACGCTGCTCCAAACTCGCGTTCAATAAATCGCTCGTCCAATCGAATCGCATCATGCTCAATTCCGCAGGCTGTCGCAATTGCCTGTGCTGTATGAACCGCACGCGTTAATGGACTAGAAACGATGAGATCCCATGTTTCTTGACTCAAAAAAGCTGCACTCTCTTCTGCCTGTTGACGTCCGAGTGCATTCAACGGATTGTCTTCACGTCCTTGAATAATTTCTAAACGATTCCAATCGGTCTGACCGTGTCTCACTAAACATAACTCTGTCACTGCTTCCACTCCTTACTCTTTCAATCATCCCCCATCGTACCATCTTCCCTAAAAATCGCAACTTCAGACAAGGCATTCGTCAATGAAACGATTGATCCGTGCCATCAACTGTTCTTCTTTGATCGGGTTGTCTGATTGTAGGAAACTCGCCAGCGAATGTGTCCCATTCGGAAACGAGATGAGCTGAACGTTCGCGCCGACATCACTCGCATGCTCGACGAAATGAAGGGCTTGACCGAACGGCACAATCGGGTCTTTCTTTCCGTGTAACAGTAAAACAGGTGGGGCATCGGCATATAAATGGGAGACTGGTGAGCATTTCACCATTAGTTCACGCCATTCTTCACGGCTTCCTTCATAAAACTTCAGATGAGCCAGCCATGTTTGAATAAATTTGAACAATAAAAAGTTCGTCGGCGGATACAAGGCGATGACTCCTTTGATTATCGGAAGATCATCCCCGAGTTCACCTACAAATTGTTTGTGACGATCGAGCGCAGTCGCGAGCATTAAAGCAGCTCCAGCAGAGTCGCCCCACACGAGTAACTGACTCGTATCGAGGGTGAGTAATGATTCATGCTGTTTTAAATAGCTAAGCGCATCCGAGACATCGATAATATTATCAGGGAAATACACCCCGTCCTCAAACAAGCGATAATCGATACTGACAACGGCGATCCCTTTCCCCAAAAAGTGATCGAGTAACGGATGGAACAGCGTGACCATGCTGCGGCTCCCTCTCACAAATGCCCCCCCATGTGCATAGACCGCTACCGGGAACGGTCCCTCTCCTGGCGGAAGATATAAATCAAATTGGAGCGGACGATCATTGACAATCTTATACGTATACGTGTGGCGCCGGCGTGTTGTCGGTCGAATCGGCAATTCGGGCTCTTGCCATCTGACAAGTGACCCATACTGACTCCACACGCTAGCCCCGGCTGCCGTCGCTGCGGCCAGTGCCGCACCCCCGACAAACCAGGCAGTCTCCTTTCTCATACAATCCACTCCTCGTTCCTTTTTTTAATCATATTCCCGCTTTTTTCAAAAATCTATCCATCAGAAGTCGGACTTGACGTGCTCCGAAGGTCACACTATAATATTACTCGCAGTCATAAAACGTAACAGTTACGATTTAATATTCAGATAATTTGAAAGGTGGACGATGGAAGATGAAGAAGACTTGGCTAGGCGCTGTCGCGGCCGGCACGCTTTTACTTGGCGCGTGTGGAAATACCGAAGGAGGCAACGCATCCGAATCGACAGATCAGAAACTAACGGTCTACGCTTCGACTTTTGCCTTAAAATCAATGGCAGAGGAAATCGGTGGTGACCGTGTCAACGTGGAAATGGTGATCCCACCTGGAGCAGACCCGCACACATATGAGCCGACTTCTAAACAGATGACTCAAATTGCAGAAGCGGACCTCTTTTTGACAATCGGCCATGACCTCGAACCTTACGTCGAGTCCATGGAGAAGAGCTTGGAAGGACAGAACGTCGCTTTCGTCAAAACGGCAGAGGACGTGACGTTGCTTGATGCAGCCGATACCGTTCATGTTCATGGCGAGGATGAACATTCTGAAGACGAACATGCTCACGAAGAAGAAGGCCATTCTGAAGACGAGCATGCCAATGAAGAAGAAGCGCATAACGAAGATGAGCATGAGCATGACCATGGACAATACGATCCACACGTCTGGCTCGACCCGATGAATGCCGTTTCAATGGCAGAAGCTGTTGAAGCTGCTTTCAGCGAAGAGGCACCAGACTATAAAGACGAATTCTCAGAACGGTTGAGTGCATTTAAAGACGAAGCGAATACCCTCGATGCAGAATTGAAAGCAGCCGTTGAGAATGGTTCGAAGTCGGAGTTGCTCGTCACACACGCAGCATATGGCTATTTGGCTGAACGCTACGGTTTCGATCAGTTGCCAATCGCCGGACTCACACCTTCTGAAGAACCATCACAACAAGCCCTCAAACGAATCATCGAAGAGGCGCGTCTCCACGATTTGAACTATATCGCCTTTGAAGACACGGTCACACCGAAAGTGGCTGAGGTCGTGAAGCAAGAAATCGGCGCAGAGAGCGTGACGATTTACAACTTGGAATCTGTCACAAAAGAACAGATGGATAAGAGCTATTTTGACTTGATGCGTGAAAACGTCAAGGCACTCGAGACAGCTTTGAAATAATCAAAATCCCGAAACGAACGGATTCGTTTCGGGATTTTTTTATACTTCTATCCGGCGGTCCAGCGTTTTCATCGTCACGAAAAGAAGAAGTAGTAGTGAAACAATCACACTCATCATCCATACATCTTCATGCATGAAGGATGACCACTCCCAGTTGTCCGTGCTCAGTCCGAACCACGCTTGACTGACGCCAACTCCAATCAATCCGAATAGAGTAAACCGAAACCATGTCATCTGCGGGACGAACCGTTTGCTAACGAAGCAACTATTCAACACTAAAAGCCCGACGTAAGCAATCAATAGGAAACTCCACGCTGTGTCAAATAGGGCCGGTACTGTTCCGCCCACTACAGCATACCCCCACGTCACCAAGAATACGATGAACAAGATGAGTGTGATGCGATAAAGTAATCTGCTTTTCGTTTGATAGGCGAGAAACGGGTTGATGAGAATACCAAGCCAAATGAGTGTGCCGAACACGTCCATCATTGAATCCCCTTTTATCCATTTTTTTACATTATACCATGGTGGATTCATCTTTACTCATAATAAATGAGGACAAGTTCTTCTTGGGATGCGGCCGTCTCACAGAACTGTTGCAACTTTGTCCAATCTTCCCAAATCGTCTCGAACTCCTCTTTCGGTACGAGTGCCATATCTTTCACATCATCCCGTCCGAATGCATGCAATGTGTCTTTGACGATGTGAAGCAGCTGTGGGGTCAAAATCCCGACCACGACCGCCTGTGCTTCATTCACAATCAACTCCTCGCCAACGAGCGCCATTTCCATATTGTATGTGTCAGCCCCATCGATATACACCTCGATTTGACTGAGCACGCGTTGAAACGATTCAACATTTGGGAGCGTTAACGTGTCGTCCCGATTACGGTATTGCTCATGCATATGAATCAACCAATCTAAAATCATCTCCGGATCTTGATTAAATGACACCCAAACTTCTGGGGAAACACGTACATAATGCGTCGTCTCCATACATGAACGCCCCCTTTTTATGACATTACCCGTCTTGTATACGTAAAAAAACCGCCTACGTGAATTCGTAGACGGTTCCATTCATTAAGAACGACTTGTTCCTGTTTTTTGTTCTTCTGTTTCGCTTTCCCAAGCTTCTACATACTCACGGCCTGGAAGATTTTCTACCGAGTCGACATAGAAGACCGGATCTTGTCCTGCTCGACGCTGTGACAAGTAGTCGTCAAGAACGGCTCGAGCCACTTTCGCCAAGCGGAAGATTGCGTACAAGTTGACGAGGGCCATGAGACCCATGAACACGTCAGCAATCGACCAGACGAGGCCAGCAGAGCGGACCGCACCAAACAAGACCATTCCAACGACACCAATGCGATAGAGCGTGACATAGATTTTTTTATCCGAGATGAACTGAATGTTCGTCTCGCCGTAGTAATAGTTTCCAAGAATCGAACTGAATGCGAACAAGAAGATCGCAATCGTCAAGAACGATGTCGCGACCGAACCGACCTCTGCTGTCAACGCCGCTTGCGTCAATTCGACACCGGCGAACGATTCTGAACCGGCAACACCTGAAATCAAAATGATCATTGCTGTCGACGTACAAACGAGCAATGTATCCACGAATACGCTGAACGATTGAATCAAACCTTGCTTAACAGGGTGTGATACTTCCGCTGTCGCAGCGGCGTTCGGCGCAGAACCCATCCCTGCTTCGTTCGAGAAGAGACCACGACGAATCCCTTGGAGTACCATCGCACCGATTGCACCACCGAAGAGTTGCTCGATTCCAAGAACTCCTTCTGAGAAGATGAGGCTGAATACGTCTGGTAAGAGGGATACGTTTGTCACCATGATCCAAATCGCGAGCAAAATGTAGCCACCCGCCATGACTGGAACAATGATGCTCGACAAGAGCGCGATTGATTGAATACCACCGAATACGACAATTGCCGTAATGATCGCGAGGACAACCCCGACGACTGTCGTGCTGATGCCGAATTGGTTACTCACAGAAAGTGAAATCGTGTTCGACTGAACAGAGTTAAACGCAAACCCGAACGAGAACGTGATTAAAATCGCGAACAAGACACCGAGCCAACGTTGACCGAGCGCACGCTCCATGTAGTAAGCCGGACCTCCGCGCCATGTGCGTCCGTCACGAATTTTATACACTTGTGCCAATGTACTTTCGACAAATGCAGATGCTGCTCCAATCAAAGCGATGAGCCACATCCAAAAGACTGCCCCTGGGCCACCTAGCGCAATCGCTGTCGCCACACCGGCAATGTTTCCTGTTCCGACACGTGCTGCCGTCCCGATTGCAAACGCTTGGAACGAAGACACTTGGCCTTTCTCACGTTCTGTACCTTCTTTAAACAAAAGGCGGAACATCTCAGGAATCATGCGGAACTGAACGAAGCCCATACGGACCGTGAAATAAAGACCTAATGCGACAAGTACGACGATGAGCACTTGTGACCATAACAAATCGTTCGCCTGCGAAACGAGGTTCTCTACAAATTTCTCCATACTAATCCTCCATCATTCTAAAAATCTCAACAGAAAAAGTCATGTTAACTTTTTTAACATGACTAGAATTATAGGTAAATTATACGAAAATTGCAATATTAATTCGTTTTCTCGTATATATGAACTTCCTTCAAATCGTATCTCACCAACAAAAAACGAATCAGATTGCCCATCGCAACCCGATTCGTTATACAGTTCATTTAGATAAAGAGGTTTAAGTTTCCGCCCTCTGCTGCACCGAGATACGCCGCAACACCACCGAGGTCGACCCCATCAATCAACTCTTCTTCTTTGATCCCCATGACGTCCATCGACATTGTGCAGGCTACCATCTTCACGCCTGCCTCTTGAGCTGACTTGATCATCTCTTCGACAGAAGGGACGTTCTTGTCGCTCATGACTTTCTTCATCATTTTTTGGCCGACACCACCGAAGTTCATGTTCGAGAGTGGAAGTTCACCGGCATGTCCTGGCATCATCATGCCGAACATTTTCTCAAGACCTTGTTTCTTCACTTCCGGCGCGTCCGGTTTGCGGATGACATTGAGTCCCCAGAATGTGAAGAACATTGTTACTTCTTTCCCCATCGCTGCAGCACCTTGCGCAATGATGAGAGATGCGAGCGCACGGTCGAGGTCACCGCTGAAGACGACCATAGACGCGCCATCTCCTGTTGGAGCGCCCGCTTGCGGCGCAACCGGACCTTGTCCTTTTTGAAGGATGGCTTCGACGCGTCCGTTGACGAATTGTTTCGAGACAAGTTTGTTACCTGTCTTCTTCGCCCATGCTTCGATATCTGCGAAGAACCCTGGGTCACTTGCGAGGACACGAAGTGTTTCGCCTTCTCCAAGTTCTGCAACTTTTTTATTTACTTCTAAAATTGGTCCCGGGCATTGTAGACCACATGTGTCTAAGATGACCGCTTCACCGATTGGTGCGTTCGTCATTTGTGTTGGCTCCTCTTCTACAACGGTAGCCGCTGTTTCATTTGATGTGTTCGCTTCTTCAAGCGCCTCGAAATCACGATTGATTTGTGACCATGTTTTATAGCCACCGCTCAAGTTTTTCACCTTGAAGCCGTTTTGACGCAAGATGCGTGATGCGAGATATCCACGAAGACCGACTTGGCACGTCACATAAATCGTTTCGCTTCGGTCATAGTTGTCTAAGTTTTCACGTAATGAGTTAAGTGGAACGTTGATCGATCCTGGAATCTTCCCAAGTTCATGTTCTGATTCGTCACGGACGTCAAGTAACGTCGCTCCGTTCTTCACGAGCTCATCGATTTCATCCCAATGCACGACTTCGTTATCACCGAGTACGACGTTAGAAGCGACATACCCAATCATGTTGACCGGATCTTTCGCCGAGCTGAACGGTGGTGCGTAACTAAGTTCGAGGTCAGGCAGGTCGAGGACCGTCAAACCGCCTTTCATCGCTGTCGCAATGACGTCGATTCGCTTGTCGACTCCGTTGATCCCGACACCTTGTGCACCGTAAATCTCACCCGTTGTTGGGTGGAATAAGAGTTTGAGTGACACCGGTGTCGATCCTGGATAGTATCCGGCGTGCGAACCCGGGTGTACGTGAACAGCTTCATACGTCTTACCGGCTGCTTTCAAACGTTTCTCGTTCCAACCAGTCGATGCGACCGTCATATCAAACACTTTCGCAATTCCTGTTCCCATTGTTCCGTTATATTTCACGTCACGACCGTTAATGATGTCGGCAACGAGACGACCTTGACGGTTCGCTGGCCATGCGAGTGGGACGACAGTTGGCTCTTGGAAGACATAGTCGAGCACTTCGACCGCATCTCCAATCGCGTAAATCGATGGATCAGATGTGAGCATTTTTTCGTTCACACGAATCGCACCGCGCGTACCTGTTTCAAGTCCCGCTTCACGGGCAATCGTTGACTCCGGTGTGACCCCAATCGACATGATCACCATGTCTGTATCGATGACGCGACCGCTCGACAAATGAACTTTCTTCCCTTTTTCAGAGAATGAAGAAACGCCATCAGACAATTGAAGCTCGACACCATGAAGACGTAAATGTTCATGAATCGGCGCGACCATCTCACGGTCGAGTGGCGTCATGACTTGGTCCGCCATCTCGACGAGCGTCACATCAACCCCACGCTCACGTAAGTTCTCTGCCATCTCAATCCCGATGAAGCCCCCACCAATTACAGTCGCGTGTTTTGGTGCTTTGTCATCGACATAGCCACGGATTTTATCTGTGTCTGGAATGTTGCGAAGCGTGAAGATGTCTTCCGCCTCGTCGATTCCAGGGATGTTCGGACGAATCGGCTTCGCTCCCGGTGAAAGGATGAGGACATCGTATGACTCATCGTACGTTTCGCCTGTTTGAACATGCTTCACCGTCACTGTTTTCTCGTCACGGTTAATTTGAACCACTTCCGTCAAGTTACGGATATCGAGTTGGAAACGTTTGTTCATCCCTTCAACCGTCTGGACGAGCAATTTTTGACGATCTTGAATGACGTCCCCGATGTAATATGGAAGACCACAGTTAGCGAATGAGATGTACTCCCCACGGTCAAACATGACGATTTGATTTTCTTCATTTAATCGACGAAGACGCGCTGCTGCAGATGCACCACCCGCTACTCCACCGACGATTACGATTTTTTTACTCATTGTCCATTTCCTCCTCTGACGACTTCTCCTGGCCAACTCATCAAGCCATCTTCTATATTGACCACTTTATAGCCTTTTGCCTCCATTTGCCAAGTCGCTTGCGTGCTGCGTGCACCAGAGCGGCAAAGAACGACATATTCTTCAGCAGGGTCGAGAGTATCGATCCATGTTGTCATTTCTGATAACGGATAGTTTTTGGCACCTTCGATATGCGCTTCTTGAAACTCGTCGCGTTCACGAACGTCGACGATGTTTACTGGCACTTCAAAGTCCATTTGACGTTTTAAAGCAGATGCTTTCATCATTAATCTACCTTTCTATTTTCGATTCCATCTATACCATTCGGCTTGGTAGCTGGCGCTCAATAAAGTTTGTGATTTATTGAACATTTAGCTTCCACGTCATTAATATACCCCCTTAGGTATTCAAATGCAAGAAATAAGTTTGACGAAATGTAGAATTTTTCATCACCCCTTCATAAAGTAGTTGATGCTCGACACATACTCCCCCATGTATTAAGATGAGCCTACACAAGAAATAGTTGGGTAACTGAACAATTTTTACTATAGAGGTGAAGGACATGGAACAGTATCAATACGACCCGAAAGTATTGAATCGTATGAAACGGGTAGAAGGGCAAATTCGCGCCATCATCCGCATGATGGAGGAAGGAAAAGAGTGTCGTGACGTCGTGACACAACTGAGCGCAGCACGTTCCGCACTCGACCGCGCCTCGACGATTATCGTGGCCAAGAACTTAGAACAGTGCATCATCACGGCGCAAGCGGATGGCGAAGATACGTCAGAAACGGTCGAAGAAGCCATTAAAATGTTGATGAAACGCTAGTTCCCCTTGCTTTCCCCGTCCAAATGGGGGAAAGTTAGAGTAACGACTTACTAAGGGGGATTTCCTTGTGAACTTCGAAGAAAAAGTAGAATCATTTAGAGCGCTCGCCGCTGAACGCAACATGACGTTCAAAGAGAGCGACACTGAAACGCACGTCACGTTTTTGACGCGTGAAACAACAAAATCCGGGGCTCAGCCCGTTATGATTATCGCTTTTAACAAAAAGACGACAGACGCTGAGTTATACGCTGCGACCGTCACGCACGTCCCAGACTATGTAGAAGACTTACCGATTCTAAATGCCTTGAACGAGTTCAACCAGGAGTTCAAGTACTTCCGTTGCGTACTCGACAGCGATCGTGATGTCACACTCGCATCAACACTCGACCTCGATCTCGGTTTCTCACCAGAGATCATCTTGCAACATTCATTCATGATGTTCCAAGCGGCCGACGAAGTGAACGAGTACATGCAAAAACTGTACACACAAGTACAATAATGAAAAGCCGTCCGGAACATTTCCGGACGGCTTTTTTGAAACATCTTCTTACTATAGCTCGTATGGTTGACCAAGGAGGAGATTCGATATGACACGTTATGAACGATATGTAGAGGCGTTAGATGCGATTAAAGAAGCGACCAAGTGGGAGTTGACGGATGACTTCCGGCGCTTGATGGCCATTCATTATGCGATTCATGACACCCCATTCGAGGCATCTCGATTTTCGAACGCACGCGATACATTGAAACAAAAAACGAAGATGTTTTCAAAGTTTAGGGGCAGTCAAAACCTCGTCTGGCTCTCCTTTCTCGATGCCAAATATGAATACATCGGGACCGCAATCGACGAGGCCCTTCGACTCGATACGTTACTCGACCGAAAGCATTTCCGTTTCAGTTCATTACGACCTTTTTTAGCGAATCAACTGATCAATGTAGAGGAACCTGAACGACGACTCGATGAAGCGACTGACTTATATCAAACGTTCAAACAACATCATCCCTGGTTGACGAGCGAGGAAGACTTATTATCGGCACTCGTGCTCGTGCAAGCGTTTGATGATGTCATCGATTTGAACGAACGGATCGAGCAGCATTATACGTTATTGAAAGATCGGCTACCGAAATCGAACGAACTGCAACTCGTCTCACATCTTTTGACATTCAGCGAGTCTGCAACAGAAGAGGCGGTCTCTCGACTGCTGGCATGGAAATCGCAGTTAGACGACGTACAACTATCCATTCGACGTGAGCAGTTACCGGCGCTCGCTTTACTGAGCATTGTCGCGGAACCGGATGCGGATGCCGTACACGCCATTCAGGAAATCGTGGATGCCGAAAAGGACAAGCAGCGCTGGTTCAACACACATAGCGTGCTTGTCGCCCTTCAACTTGTAGCTGCCGACCACATCACGGGAGAAGCCAATGATTTATTGCTACACGGGACCTTCGCCCATTTGCTGGCGATGCAACAAGCGATGACTGCTGCGACAACCGCCGCCGTCATTGCCAGTACTTCGTCCTCAAATTAAACGAGATAAAATGTTCCGGGAGGTGAGTTCTGACCATGTCTTTACTACCACAAGATCGAAAGAGTCGGTTTATTTTCAAGTTTGTCATCGGGATGAGTTTCATTCTGCTCTTCATCGGTCGAAGCGAAGTCCCTCTATCGATTCACGCAACGACTTCTTTTGTCCCATTCGAGATTCACACTCCTACGCACCTCCCTTTTGCCGCTGAGACCGAATATGCACATCTGGTCAGCCTAGGGCGGGTTGAACTCGTCTATGAAAATGAAGAGGAGTCTATGAGCATATGGGCGACTACGGAACTCGGATGGCACCATGTCGCAGAGTGGGAACCATACTCTCAAACCATTCAAGGTTCTCCTGTCTACCTCAATGAGTCCGATGAACTCACCATTCTCAGCTGGCAACGAGATGGCGTCGAATACGCAATCGACTACCGCGGACATCAACTTTCGAAGCAGGATTTGTTTGCCATCGCCGCTTCAATGAACTAAAAAAACGATCTCACGCGAGATCGTTTTTTGGTGTCCAATTTGGTACGACAGGTGTCGTTTTCGGCTCATCGACGACGAGCATCTTGGTGACGACCCGTCCGGCGATTGACACCGCGACGAGCGTATACAATGCGTTCGATAATGGTAAATAAATGAGTGAAATCCCAAGGACGATCACATCAAAGATAATTAAAATCGTACCGACCGACACGCCTGTCCATTTCGATAATCCGAGGGCGAATAAGTCGTCGCCACCGGTCGCTCCGCCTGACTTCAAGACGAGACCGAGACCATATCCGGTCACAATCCCACTTGCGATCGCAGCGAATAACGTCGCTGGCCATACTTGAATATCAAACGTGAGCAAGTCGAGACGGTCCCACATCGCATAACTGAGCGATAAGGACGAAGCGGCTAACACCGCCTGCCCGACAAAACGCCATCCTTTCCACCATAATGCGATGATAAAAAATGGGATGTCGAGCACGATCATCGAGATCGCCGGGTCGATATCAAATAGATAGCGACCGAGTAGCGATAACCCGACGAATCCACCTTCCGCCAAACCAAACTGTTCATTCAAATAATAATAACCGAACGCCATGATCAGCGTTCCGAGCACTATGGTAGCAACTCGTTTCATTCCGATTGTCCTCCCCGTTCTTGACGGAGAGGAGGATCCTCAGTCGTAGCTGCGGTTCCATCTGTTCCATCTCCGATCTTCCGTTTGTTGATTGATACACGTTATGGTGATCATTCAACGCTAGAAGTCCGGAAGTTGGAACAGAGGCCACGTCCTCTCGGTATCCATAAAGACCTTCCTTTCTCAAATTGCGCGTAATCTTGTACGTAGTTTACCACACATTTTGATTCAGTTCATGAATTTTACCTTTAGTGCATGTTACGTTTCGGTAAATCTTTCTTTCCGAACCACCACCAGTTCCAATCCCCAAACAGTTTCATAAGAGATGGAACGAGCAGGATTCGGATAATCGTCGCATCGATAAAGATGGCGAGGGCGATCCCGACACCGAGCTGTTTAATCGGGCTGACACCCGTAAAGGCAAACGCACCGGTCACGACAATCATGATGATGGCAGCCGAGGTAATGATCTTACTCGTTTTCGCCAGTCCCATCTCTGTCGCATAGTCATTGTCACCTGTCTCCCGGTAGTATTCCTCGATTCGTGAAACGAGGAACACCTCATAGTCCATCGACAATCCGAAGACGAGTGAGAAGATGAAGACCGGTGTCAAAATACTGATCGTCTCCGCATCATATACATAGCCCGACTCAAAGATGATGACGAGTAAACCGAACGTCGCACCGAGACCGAGTACATTCATAAGAATGGCTTTGATTGGAATCAAGATGGATCGGAATGCCCACATGAGGATGAAGAACGTCGCCAAAATGACGGTGATCACTGCATATGGGATGCTGTCGTAAATCTCATCATAAATCTCTTCGTTAAAGGCAGCCGGTCCACCGACCTCAAATCCCTGGTCTTGCCAATCGCGGACAAATGCCTGCGCTTCTTTGTCACTTGGTGGTACATCGAAACTCACGTTGACGAGGGCGAGGTCTGTATTCCCATCAAGCGTGACGAGACGTTCAAGCGGAGCGAGTTGTTCTGGGGCCGCCTCCACGAGTTGCGTGAACGCTTCAGGCGTCAAACCAGACGTCGTCAAAAAGGTCGAGACGTTATCGACAATCTCTACTTCGTTTAACTCGTCCGTGAGCGTTGTCAGTTCTTCTAAAATCATCGGGTCCGTCAAATCATTCGCTTCGAACAAAATGACCGCATCGGTTGAGTTTTCTCCGAACACTTCGTCAAATCGTTCAAGTGCCGCCCGTGATTCATACGAAGTCGGGAGCGCATCTGCGTCCGGAATGTTCAGTTCTAAGTCACGGACGAACCAAAGACTCGGTAACAGTAACAATAACGCGACGAGCGTCATCGTCACAGGGCGCTTCATGACGAAACGGGCAAGCTTTTGCCAACGCTTTTCTGACTTCGTTTCGTCAGACTTGATGATCCGCCCTTTATTCAAAGCGTCCCCGACTAAGTAAAGCGATGACGGCAAGAGAGTCAGTGCGGATAAAACCGCCCCTGCAACGGCAATGAGCGCACCGAGTGCGACTGCCTGGAAAACATCGACCTGGATAAACAGTAGACCGGCCAATCCGACGAATACGCATAGTCCAGAAAAGAGAATCGAGCGTCCTGCCGTCGCCACCGTCCGGACGATAGCTTCTTCTCTCGACTGCCCACGCGTCAACTCTTCACGATACCGATTGACGAGGAGCAATGAGAAATCAATCCCGAGCGCAATGGCGATCATCGCCACGGCGTTCAAGACGAATATGGATAATTCCATGTTTTGCGCAAAAAAGAATAAAGAGCCTGCCGCTACGATGAACGTGATGAGTCCGACGAGCAACGGCATGAGTGCCGCGAGCGGCGTTCCGAAAACAAGTAACAATACGACGAGAGCAACCGGAATCCCGATCAACTCTGCCCGAATCAAGTCATTTTTCGATGCCTCGTTCAAGTCGTCTGCAAAGACTGGTTCCCCAGTCAACCGCACTTCTGTATCTGTGTCTGTGATCAGGGCGTCACGAACCGCCTCAATCGAAGATTCGGCTGCTTCATAGTCTTCAAATTCAAGCACAAAGTACGAGACGTCGCCTGAACGAGCATCTGGATTCTCGGATGGCGTAATCACACCATCAATCGACCGAATTGCCTCGAACCGTTGCTGTTGTTCGTCCATGACCGTTTTTATTTCTCCGCCTTCAAACAAGACGATCATCGAGGCACCTGCACGGTCGAACCGTTCATTCAACGTATCTTCTACTTGTTGGAATCGCCCGTCTTGAATCGCGAAGCCGTTTCCTCTCAACTCACCCGGGAGCTGCAGCCCAAAATAGACCGACCCTGCGAGTAAAATCGTCCAAATGAGTAGTACTCCATATCGAAAGCGAACCAACTGCCTACCTAACCATTCCATCCTTGTCACTCCTCCCTGTCTAACCATCTAATTCCCGTTTCTCTCTTCATTCATCATCACTTCACAAAAAATTCCTGAACCTGTTTCGGGTTCAGGATTCTTGTCGTTCAAAGACTTGAAGCCAACTATGGCAAAATCGTGGTGGTGCGGATAGAACAACGAGTCGATCTCCTCGGTCATCTAACAGCATGACCTTCAGCAATTGGTTGTCCGCGCACACAGTCGAACAAAACAGTTCTTCTTCTCGACGAAACAGTTGGAACGCTTCGGTCGAAGTGATTGCCGTCGTTTCGCCGACTTGATCGAGGATGACCGTATCACGGTCCCCTTCATACGGAATACGCCAGTTCTCATTCGTTTTCACATTCTCCACTAAAAAGTGATGCGTGTTTTCATCAAATAAGGTCACACATGTTTCAGGTGTGAATCGTTCAAAATCATACGTCCCTTGATACGCCAACTCGATGATGTTCCCAAAGAGCGGAACTTCTTCGTAGCGACTATATCGAAACGTATGATCGTGGAGGTTCAAAGCCACGACATCTGATTCGGCTGAATATAAGAAGATGTCATCGCCTTGCCAATAGTGCAAATTGCTAAACCAGTCACCGTTAAAACGTTGTGGAATCGCATGCGTCTCCATCTGTCCTTTTTGTAAATCAATGACTCCGTAAAGTCCTTTTTCTCGGAACCATGCCACGGCACGCGTCGCATTCGGTTCCACATATAGGGCGCACGGTGTCCAAGCCCAGTCAATCTCCCAGCGAATTTGGGACGACTCGTCAAAGAACAAAAATCCGGTTTGCGCCAAGTACAACATCCAACCTTCACCGACACGTTCTAACCATTCGATCGTTTGATGAAATTGAAAGTCTGCTGTTTGTTTGTACATTTGATCACTTCCTAATTTCAGCTTAGCAACGACCGAAGCGAAATTCGATTTTGAATGTGTTCGTTCAACACATTTTCGATTTTCCTGTATACTGTCCGTATAGATGAATGGTTCAGAAAGGAGTATACCGATGCGCCCATTACAATTATCACCAGAGACCGCGGTTGAGCTTGCGAAAAAGTTGAACGTCCCGCTCGAAGAATTGATGCATATGCCGAAGCATATTCTCGTTCAAAAAATGATGCAACTCGAGGCATCTCAAGCAGAGGAAGACACATCAAAGGAGACAGATTAACGTCTCCTTTTTTGTTTACTGTTCTTTACGTTTTCGTTTTTTCGATACATACCAGAGACCGAGCACGGCGAGTGCGGCACCTCCGGCAACAGCGTATTTGCTGTAGTCCGGACGACGTTCCGTCACTACGAGTGTCGACAGTGGCGCGACTGTCATATGACGGTCCTCGATTTGACGCGGAGCCGTCAGATTGACGGTATGTTCTTCCACGTTTACTTCAAACTTACCGGACGGAAGTTTGATCTCGACCGCTTCCTCTAGCGCGTTATGATACACCACATGTCGTTCTACATACCCTTCGACGTGGCGGCTCAACTCGAATGCGATCACGCCTTCTTCTTCATCGAAGAAACGTAAATGTTTCCGAATCTGTTCCGTGTTCTCAAGTCGGAAGAGCGGGTACTGCTTCCGCAGACGCAACAGACCTTTCACATATTCTACACTCGGCGCTTCTTGTTCTGCACGTGTCCAGTCGACACGGTTGACGACCCCGCCTGAGTTAAAGCTATTCTCGTCCCCATCTTTTGTGCGGAAGAACTCTTGTCCACTGTGGAGGAACGGAATCCCTTGTCCGAGAAGTACGATGGATGTCGCCAAGCGATGACGGCGACGACGCGTCGTCTCATCATCATCTGGATTTGTCACGGACAACTTGTCCCAAAGCGTCAAGTTATCGTGACATTCGACATAGTTGACGACCTGGTTCGGTTCATCGGCAAAACTTTGGCTCGTAATCCCGCCAGCGATTCCCCGTTTCACGTCAGCTGTCATGTCTGTGTTGCCGCTCACCCAGCCTGGTAAGTCCTCGATGAACACGTCTCCACGGACACCATCTCGAATCCCATCATTAAATTGCGCGATTCGTGGCATCTTATGCGCATTGTGTTGATTCGCTTTTTTACGGACCGGGAGTGGTGTGTCTAAATCCCAACCTTCTCCGATGACCAGGATGGATGGGTCGACGCGGTCAAGCGCCTTCCGAATTTGATTCATCGTCTTCACATCATGTAATCCCATCAAGTCGAAACGGAATCCGTCAATCATGAATTCCTTCGCCCAATATGTGACACACTCGACCATGAGCTTACGCATCATCGCACGCTCAGATGCCGTGTCATTCCCACATGCTGAACCGTCTGCGAGTGTTCCGTCCTCATTTAGTCGATAGTAATAATCCGGGACGAATTGACCGAGCGGTGTCGTCAACGCATCGTACGTATGGTTGAAGACGACGTCCATGATGACACGGATGCCTCGATCGTGGAGGGCTTGAATCATTGCTTTTAGTTCAATAATTCGTGTCGCCGGATCGTCTGCTGACGAGGCGTACGATCCCTCGACCGCAAAGTAATGTACCGGGTCATATCCCCAGTTATAGTTATCTTCGCTCTCGCGTGATTCGTTCACCGACCCATAGTCAAAGAATGGCATCAATTGAAGATGTGTGATACCGAGCGAGGTGATGTAGTCAAGACCGGTCGGGTATCCGCTTGTTGTCGTCGTACCCGTCTCGGTCATGCCTAAGAACTTCCCACGATGCGTGGCGCCACTTTCCGGATGACTCGTTAAATCACGGACGTGCGCCTCATAAATGACCGCCTCTTGTGAAGAATTGAATAGCGGACGTTCTTTGATCCAATGGTCCGGGTTCAAGGATGCCGGCTCAAGCAGGCATCCACGCTTCCCGTTCACTCCGACGACTTTTGCATAAGGGTCGAGTGATTCCACTTTTTTCCCATCAATCATTGCTTCAAATACATAAAATTGACCTTCGAACAGGGCGCGGTCGAGTTCAATGACCCAAGTCCCCTTCTCAGCCGGTTCGAGCTCGAGTCGATCAAACTTGCGGGCACGGGCTGTGCGATATAACTTGACCGACATCTGTTCCGCTACCGGAGACCAGACACGTAGTCGAATCTGTTCCCCTTTGAACGTCACCCCAAGGTCTTTCCCGTGATAGGCAACGTGATCTAAGTCTGCATGTGTATGTTGATCCATTGTACGTTCCATCTCTTCACTCCTTCACTGCTTCAAATCTGCTATCATTATAACAAAACCACACAAAGGATGGATGAAACATGGCAAAAGACAATTCTTTCGATATCGTGTCCGAAATGAATCTTGAAGAAGTGAAGAACGCAATCCAAATCGCGGAGAAGGAAATTTTGAACCGTTATGACTTTAAAGGGTCAAAAAGTGAGATGTCGCTCGACAACGGCGACCTCGTCCTTATCTCGGATGACGACTATAAACTTGAGCAGTTGAAAGACGTCTTAATCACGAAGTTGATCAAGCGCGGCGTTCCGACAAAAAACCTCGACTATCAAAAAGTAGAGAACGCACTCGGCGGCACGGTTCGTCAACGTGTGAAATTGAAGAGTGGCATCGACAAAGATGACGCGAAAAAAATCAACAACGCCATCAAAGAATCAAAACTTAAAGTCAAATCGCAAATTCAAGACGATCAAATCCGGGTGACCGGAAAATCGCGTGACGACCTTCAAGCTGTCATGCAGCTCGTTCGTGAGCTCGAGTTGTCTGTCGATGCCCAATTCACGAACTTCCGATGAAACTCGCGATCATCAGTGACCCACACGGTTCGTTTGATGATTTGAAGGCGGTTCTCGATGACGTCCGGCGGGAAACCGAGCATATTCTCTGTCTTGGCGACCTATATGAATGCCACATCGGGAAAAAAAGACGTCACGAGCGCTTTCATCATGTGGAAGACGTCGTGACGTATGACCCGAACTATGAAGCATTGTTGACGTTCCCAAGTCTACGCGGTAATCAAGAGGAGCGAATCGACGAGGTACTCGTCATCGACCATCCCGTGAAAACACGGATTTCTTTATTGCCGGAACAGACGACTCTTGGCGAAGCACGCTTTTTACATGGGCATCAAGTCAAATGGAACGAAGACTGGGAACCGATTGTTGAGAAAGGGAAATATCCACTCGTTTTCATTGGACATAGTCATATTGCCGGGATTTATCGGAAAGGGATATCTTTGCCGTGGGAAATCGGGACCCCGTTCCATTTGAAGAAAAAGCGATATGTCATCAACGTCGGTGCCGTCATCTTCGATCGGGAATGGTGTCTCTATGACACGGAAGCCCGAACGGTGACCCGTATGAAAGTGTGAGCATAGGAAAAGGACCTCATTTTTTTGAGGTCCTTTCGTCTGTCTTACATTTCTTCTGGAGCTTCGACACCGAGTAAACGGAGTCCTTCCGTCAATACGAGTGTCACTGCCTTCACGAGTGCGAGACGCGATTGTTTGCCTGCATCTTCTTCTAAGACACGGACATGACCGTAATACTTGTTGAACGCTTGCGCGAGGTCAAGTACATAACGGCTGATGATAGATGGTTCGCGACGTTCATGTGCACGCGTGATGACGTGTGGGAACGCGTTGAGCATCGTGACGACACCCCATGAGTAGTCATCGTCTGCACCAGTGAACGGTGAACCATCGTAGTTCCCTTTACGGAGGAGTGAGTTCGCACGAGCGTTCGTGTATTGGACGTAAGGTCCTGTCTCTCCTTCAAACTTGAGCATGCTGTCGAGATCGAATTCGATGTTGTTGATGCGTTCGTTCTTCAAGTCGTGGAAGACGACCGCTCCGACACCGACCATGCGTGCGACGTCTTCTGCGTTCGCAAGGTCTGGGTTCTTCTGCGCGATGTTCGCTTGTGCTTTTTCAATCGCTTCTTTCAACACTTCCTCAAGAAGAACGATGCGCCCTTTACGTGTCGACATCTTCTTCCCTTCTTGCAAGATCAAGCCGAACGGTACGTGATGCATGCCATCGACGAAGTCGTAGCCGAGCTTACGAAGAACCGAGAAGAGTTGTTTGAAGTGAAGCGCCTGTTCGCCACCGACGACATAGTTTGCTTGCACGAAGTTGTATGTCTCGTAGCGATAGATCGCAGCTGCCAAGTCACGTGTCGCGTACAATGTCGCGCCATCTTTCTTCTTGATTAGGCATGGTGGCAAGTTCTCTTCCTCGAGCGAGACGACCATGGCGCCCTCACTTTCGACTAAGAGATTTTTTTCTTCAAGCATCTCGACGACGCGTCCCATCTTATCATTGTAGAACGCCTCACCATTGAAGCTCTCGAATTTCACACCGAGGAGGTCGTATACTTTTTGGAACTCCTTGAGCGACTCGTCACGGAACCATTGCCAAAGCTCTGTCGCTTCCGCATCGCCGTCTTCAAGCTTCTTGAACCACGCGCGACCTTCGTCTTCAAGTTCTGGTTGTGTCTTCGCTTCTTCATGGAAATGAACATATAATTTCAAGAGTTCTGCGATTGGATTGGCGCGTACCGCTTCCTCATCGCCCCACTTCTTGTAGGCGACCATCAATTTCCCAAACTGAGTGCCCCAGTCACCGAGGTGGTTGACACCGACGACGTCATATCCGTTTTTACGTGCGATTTGGTTGATCGCATTCCCGATCACCGTCGAACGTAAGTGACCCATCGAGAACGGCTTCGCAATGTTTGGTGACGAGAAGTCCGTCACAATCGTTTCATTGCGTGTTGCGTGTGTCGCGTACTCTGACTTTTCATCGAGCACCGTGTTGATGATTTCTTGTGACACGACGTCACGGCTCAAGAAGACGTTGACGTAAGGTCCTGCCGCCTCGACTTTTGTGAACAGTTCATCGTTCAAGTCATTCGCGATGTCTGTCGCGATCATGACAGGTGCTTTACGGTAGGCTTTCGCCAATTGGAAACACGGGAACGCGAGGTCACCGTGCGCCTCGTGTTTTGGCTTCTCAATCAATGCCTCAATCTGGTCAATCGTGAGCTCGTCTCCGATGACACGTGATAACGCTTCTGCGTACTTGCGTTCATAACTCATTTGTATGTCCTCCTTCTTCGTATCACAACTCATAAAAAAAACGCCCTTTGCATAGATGCAAAGAGACGGGAATTCCCGCGGTACCACTCTTCTTGCCTGCATGACGCAGACCGCTTTATGGTGATAACGGTTCCCTCCGGCTATGCCTACTCTCGTTTCGGATAGCATCTCAAAAGTGCGTTTCGCGACGTTTGTCAGCCTGGGCTCTCACCAATCCCCAGGTCGCTTTGTTGACTAAACCATCGTTACTCTCTTTTTCATCGACATTCGTCTATGCGGTTGAAAAGCAATTTCATTATAGAGGATATTCCGTGTATACTCAATGCTAGAATTCAAGCATCATGGAACAGAAGCAGGACTCACACGAAATCGTGACGAATCTTTACTATTAGATCTTGAAATGTCCCATGCTAGGAGGGAACGCATGAACCACTTTCGTAAGATGTCCGTGCTCGGTTGGAGTATATGGAGTGCCTTATTCATCTTCACCATCGCATTATTCGCATTGGATATCCTACACGCCCCAACAATCGATCCGTTGTCGTTTATTTTAATTTCATTGCTTGTCATCATTTTTCAACTCGACTCGATCGAAGTCAAAGGTGTGTACTTCACATTTTCTGAAAGTATCGTCTTAATTTTATTTTTATTCTTTGGATTCGAAACAGCACTCATCGTCAACCAAATCGGATTGTTCGTCTTTCAATTCGCCAATTTGAAACCGAAAGTCGCCATCCGTCGTTTCCGCTTCACGTATCCGTGGAATGCCATTACAGCTTACTTAGAAATTGTCATCCCAGCAGCGGTCTATCTCGCCCTTGGTGGGGAGACCGGTCTCGACTTTTATTCGCAAGATTCGTTCGTGCCGCTCGCTGGATTGTTCCTTGCCATCTTCTTAAATACGGTGTTTCAAAAGTATCAGGTGAGATGGTGGTTCCGCGTCGACATCGCATTGAGCGACTTTATGAAGATTGCCTTCTATACGTACGTCGTCAGTTTGATTTTCATCTTAGCGGCAGCGTTTTTCCGAGAGACCAACTTACTCGTCGTCAGTAGCATCGCCGCTGCGTTGACGTTCTTCATCAAGCGGCTTCTTATTCAAAAAGAGCGGCAAGATGCATTCAAATCCTTGATTGAGCAATACGATGAAGCGAAAGAGGCTGTTTCCTTGTCGCAGAGCGAGGCGCAAGCCATCGAAGTATTTTTAAGTCAATGCGAACAGCTGAATCATTATGATGAAGGGTATGTCGAGTTTAAATTATTTGAACGCACCCTGTACTTTGATTTAAAGACGCGACAGCCCATCGATCGACCCATCGTCTTTACGTTGCTTGACATGAGTCAGCCAATCGAGCAAGTCCTCGACTATGAAATGCGCTTTGAATGGGATACTTCCCTTTCTGATGCTTTCCACGACGATTACCACAGCTTCGTTTCTGTTCGTTCGGAGGAAATCGAAGAGATTCGCACCTGGATTGTTATGATGGGAGAACCTGTATACGGTTATCCAAAGATTATTCAGCACGAAATCATCAAATTGTTAAAATCGTTCAACCGAACCATTAGCCGTTGTCACGAACGGGACCGCCTCTATACCGAGAGTCGGACGGACAGTTTAACGCTTCTTGCTAATGCGCGTGCATTTTATGAATATGGCATTCAACAAATATCCGATATGTCGGTATATCCGATATCGGTTGCCATGCTCGATATTGATTTTTTCAAAAAGATTAACGATACGTACGGTCATCAGGTCGGGGACCATGTCTTACAAGAGTTCGGACGACGAATCCGTCAAGTGCTCCGTCCAGACGACTTTGCTGCACGTTATGGTGGCGAAGAATTTATTTTATTGCTCAATCATTGTGATATGCACCAAGCGATTGAAATCACGGAGCGGATTCGCCATCAAATCGAAGCGAAACCGTTTCATGTTGACCACCACGAGGTTTCTGTCACCGCCTCCATCGGGGTCGACACAATTGAAGCGTTCGGGAACAAGCGTCTCGATGATACGATTCGAAATGCGGACCGTGCCCTGTATGTTGGCGGAAAATATGCAGGACGTAACCGTGTAGCGCACTTCAACAATTTAACGACGTAAATTCCCCTTTCTCACATCGAATTGGGGAGTTTTTAGGTTGACAACGGGATTTGAAACAGGTACGTTAGGGAACGTGTTTGATAATAGGATAACTTAACTTTTTATCGAGAGAGACGGAGGGACTGGCCCTATGAAGTCTCGGCAGCGGGGAACCTGTGCCAAATCCAGCGGACAACAGTCCGAAAGATGAAAAGGGTATTTCGCACGAAGGACCTTTTTCTCAAGAAAAAGGTCCTTTTTATTTTTTAGTGAGGTGATTATTTTGGAACAACCAACAGCAAACAAGTGGGCACTTCTGCCGTTACTCGTCTTCTTACTCTTCTTCATCGGAGCGGGTGTCTATTACGGAGACTTCTATAAGTTTCCGGTCCTCGTCGCAGCCCTGATCGCATTGATGGTTGCAGCGTTCATGACAAAAGGAAGCGCAACACAAACCGTCGAGCGCATCGCACAAGGTGCCGGAAATCCGGGAATCATCATTATGATTTTTATTTTCTTACTGGCCGGTGCCTTTTCAACGGTAGCTGAATCAATCGGTGCCATCGACGCGACGGTTAACGCGGCGTTGACGCTTTTACCCCCATCGCTTCTCTTGAGCGGACTCTTCGTCATCGCCGCTTTTATTTCAATGGCAATGGGTACATCGACCGGGACGATTGCGGCACTTGCGCCGATTGCCCTCGGTATCCATGAGGAGAGTGGTGTGAACGTCGCGATTGCAGCCGCGGCAGTTGTCGGCGGAGCCATGTTCGGAGACAATCTCTCATTCATCTCGGACACGACCATTGCTGCCGTAAGGACGCAACGGACGAACATGCGCGATAAGTTCCGGACAAATTTTTGGATCGTGCTACCAGCTGCCATCATCACGACGATTTTACTCGCCGTCTTGTCGAACGGTGAATCGACGGTTGATGTCGCTGCATTCGAATGGTATAAACTTATTCCGTATCTCGCGGTCATCGGACTGGCGTTAACGGGACTGAACGTCATTCTCGTCCTGTTGGGCGGGATCACGCTAACCGGAATCATCGGTCTTCTCGACGGAAGCTTATCCGTCACAGCATTTGTGACCGCTATCGCCGATGGCATGGTCGGTATGGCCGAAATCTCGTTCTTGACGTTACTCATGGGCGGCCTCGTCGGACTTATTTCGCACAACGGCGGACTCACGTATTTGCGTGATGCGTTGACATCACGGATTCAAAAACGTGCTGGTGCCGAGTGGAGTATCGCGGGTCTCGTCAGTGCGACGAACGTAGCGACCGCGAACAATACGATTTCCATTCTCGTAGCCGGACCACTCGCCGCGAACATTGCGGACGAATACGACATCGAACGGAAAAAATCAGCGAGTGTGCTCGATATCTTCTCATGTGGTGTACAAGGGATTCTCCCATACGGAGCGCAACTTCTCATCGCCGCAGAGTTGACGAAGACCGCTTCGCCGGACCTCGTCCCGTTCATGTTTTATCCGTTTCTCCTCTTTATTTGCGGAGGAATTGCGATTGCATTCAACTTCCCGCGTTTTAAAAAGCAGTCTTAAACGACAAACACCCCTTGTTTAAAGGGGTGTTTGTCGTTTAGTGATCATCTCTTGCTTCAATTGCTCGTTGCGTTTTTTGAAAGCGCGTCGTTTGAGCACTTCTTCTAATCCTCGACTGATGGCCCACAATGCGACCAAAAGCAGACCGAGCATCGATAAACGAAACGGGCTTTGGATAAATTCTTCCCATTGATCCCCGATGACCGAGAAAATGACGACGACGAGTAGTTTCCCGAATCCCGCCGCCAAAATGAACGTACGGAGCGGCATCTGAATGAGTGCCAGCAGATAGGTGATCAAACTGACTGGGATGAACGGGAGCGAATACAAGAACCCGAGTGAGATCGGACTCATATGGTTGATTCGTTCTAACCAATAGACCGCCGCTTTATGTTTCTCGAGCCAGCGCGTCATCGGTTTACGAAACACATATCGGACCGCCGCGAAGACGACAATCGTTCCGAGTAAGTTCCCAATCCATGATAAAAGGACCCCTAACAAAAAACCATATGTTGCCGCATTCGCTGAAATGATTAAAACGAGTGGCAAAAACGGAAAGATCGCTTCTAAAAACGGAGCGCCGAGTCCGGCCCAAGGACCGCCAGGCAAACTTTGAAGCCATTCGATTAATTGGATGATGTACTGTTGGAGAGAAGTGAGCATAGTCGTTCCACCTTCAACTTTCGTTACTACTACTCTAATACCCGAATTCGATTTTCAAGACGCATCTACCTGCATTCGTCAAAAAAAATTAAAAACCATTTGCGAAAATTCGTCGTGATATTTATCATATAATAATGGACTTGTGGTTGCAGGCAAGTCTATTCGTCGAACGACACAACCCAACGTTCGTTTTCCTGCAAAAAACTGAACACAGGGGAGCAACACAACATGGAAACAAAACCAATGCGGGTCTTGCTGTACTATAAGTACGTCAACATCGAAGACCCAGAAACACTCACGCAAGAACATTTGAAGTATTGTAAAGACCTTGGCATCAAAGGACGCATCTTGATTTCCTCCGAAGGAATCAACGGGACGTGCTCTGGTACTTGGGAACAGACTGAGCAATACATGAACGACTTGAAAGCAAACCCACTCTTCAGCGATATCGAGTTCAAAATCGATGAAGTCGAAGAGCATGCGTTCAAGAAAATTTTTGTCCGTCACAAGAAAGAGCTCGTGACGTGGCGCTTTGATGGTGAGTTTGATGTACCGAAACAACACGGTGCATACCTCGAACCAGCAGAATGGAAAGAGATGATGAATCGTGATGATGTCGTCATCCTCGACGTTCGTAACAACTACGAGTACGAACTTGGTCACTTTAAAAACGCGATCAAAATCGATGTAGAGGCTTCACGTTACATGCCAGAATGGCTCGAAGAGAACAAAGACCTCTACGAAGGGAAAACACTGCTCACGTACTGTACTGGTGGCGTCCGTTGCGAGAAATTTACAGCATATATGCGTGACCAAGGTCACGACAACATCTTCCACTTAAAAGGTGGCGTCGCGATGTATGGAAAAGACGAAGCGACGAAAGGGGAAAACTGGGATGGTGAGCTTTACGTCTTTGACGAGCGCATCAACGTCCCTGTTAACTCTGTGAACCCGACTGTTGTTTCACACTGCATGCACTGTGGAACCGAGACGGTTCGTTACGTTAATTGTGCAAACCCGGAGTGCAATGTGCAACATTTCTGTTGTGAAGAGTGTGAACCGAAACAAATGCGTTCATGCTCGAAAGAGTGTCAAGAACACCCACGCAACCGTTATATCATCGACAACATTGCAGAGAAACTTCAGGAAACTGAAGGAGTAGTCGGGTAACAAAAATCGACCAAAAGGTGTCATGGACAAGCCGTCCGTGACACTTTTTTTGACGAAATCTTAACGTCTAGTCTGCCCCGCTTTCGGGTATAGTGAAGTTACTATGTCAGACAGGAAGTGAATAGATGCATGTTTAACGAACCTTTACTCGCTGCGATTCTTGCTTGGTTTATCGCCCAAGCAGCCAAGCTCGTAACCGAACTCATTAAAACAAGGGATTTTGAAATTGAAATCATGTTCGCTTCAGGCGGCATGCCGAGTTCACACTCGTCTACGGTCGTCGCGCTCGCGACAGCAATCGGACGGATGGAAGGCATCGACTCGAGCATGTTTGCCCTCGCTGTCGTCTTCGCCACCATCGTCATGTACGATGCAACCGGCGTCCGTCAAGCAGTCGGTTTTCAGGCCCGACTATTGAACGATTATTTCAAAGGGATTAAACACGAGACTCCACTATTAAATGAACTTGTCGGGCACACGCCGTTCCAAGTCATCGTCGGGGCGTTACTCGGTCTCGTTGTCGGATTGTTTTTCCCGATGTAATCCACTAAAGGTATGTCATTTCTCACACTCTCGATTCTTTTTGTGAAGTTTCACAAAGAAGAAGTTATACTCAGAGAGAGGAGGAATCGACATGCCTTTTTTGCAGAAATCTTATGAGTCTCTCGATACACTCGCCGAAGCAATCGGTCAAGCGATTCGAGCACCCATCACGATCGAGAATCGCCACCACCAGTTGCTGGCGTATAGCACCCACCCCGATTCGACCGACCCGGCCAGGATCGCCACGATCATCGGTCGTCGTGTTCCAGAAGCCGTCATTGAAGATTTATGGGAAAGTGGGATTTTACGAGAAGTCATCGACCAAGATGAGCCCGTCGTCATTCCGGCACGGCTCGCTGTCGGGCTCGGCGAACGTGCAGCCATCGTAATCAAGCAACATGACGAAGTACTCGGTTATATTTGGAGCTTGGCTCGAACGAACCCGTTCACCACTCAAGAATTAGCCATCTTGCAGGAAGGAGCGACCATTGCTAAGAAGTTGCTCATGACAATCGCGATGCACGAACGGCGCATTAGCGCGGAACTTGAACGCTTCTTGTTAGATGTCCTCGCTTCCCCGACGCTCTCTGATGCCAATCGCGAACGATTGAACGAACTCGCCCCCATTGCGGTCGCCAGTCGGCTGACGATTATTGAATGCGCTCAACCGATCACCCCGCAACTCGCTGAACGTCTGCATTATGTGCTCGCGACCCAAGAGGCGATCGAAGTGGTCTTGCATGCCATCGATGGACAGCAGTTACTCGTCTGGCATTACATGAAATCCGAACTTTCCGATGAAGAAGTGGAATTGCTCGCTTGGGCGGAACGGTTCGAGCAGTTGCTTCAAGACAAGTTCACTGAATCTGAGCCGCGACTCGGAATCAGTCGGCGTTTTTTCGAAAGTGACATGCTGTACGCCGCAGCGGAAGAGGCACGTCGTGTCACAACACTTCGTCGTAAGTTCCCTCTTGAGCTCGCGACTTCTCGCGCCTTCGAACAGATCGGGATTTATCAACTCGTCCCGGAACTAGCACGTCGCATCGGACTTCGACTGGAAACCCATCCGACCGTTGAACGGTTGCAACACTATGACTCGTCCCATCAGACCGAACTCGTGAAGACGCTCGAATGGTATTTTTATTTCGATGGGAACGTAAAGCGGGTCGCCGCCCACCTTCATATCCATCCGAATACCGTCTTGTATCGGATTCGACGCATCGAAGAGTTGACGAATATCACGCAAGTTTCCTTACCCGAACGGTCCATGATTTATTTGGCGATTAAAGCCGGCCAATATCGATTAGAAGACTAGGCGTTCGCTTTGTGTTTTTTCACAAAGTGAGCGTCTTCGTTTTTAGAATCCATGATAAAGACAGCGTTTTCGAATGGGTCTATACTAGGGGTGTGAACAATTTGTGTCAACGGAATGAAAGGGGAATGTTCCATGAAAATCGGGGTATTAAAAGAGATTAAAAACAATGAAAATCGGGTGGCTTTGACACCGATGGGTGCATTTATGTTAACGGAACTTGGTCATGACGTCTTCGTCGAAACAAATGCCGGTCTCGGCAGTGGTTTCACGAATATGGAATATATCGATGCCGGTGCAACAATTGTCGAAACGGCGAAAGAAGTATGGGAAGGCGTCGAACTTGCGCTCAAAGTGAAAGAGCCGCAGCCGTCTGAATATCAATACTTCCGTCCTGATCTGACGCTCTTCACGTATTTGCACTTAGCGGCAGAACCAGAATTAACGAAAGCACTCGTCGAATCAGGCATCACTGCTATCGCGTATGAGACGGTCGAAGTCGATCGGACGTTACCACTTCTCACACCGATGAGTGAAGTCGCAGGTCGTATGGCTGCTCAAATCGGGGCACAGATTCTCGAAAAACCGCACGGTGGAAAAGGAATCCTCATGTCAGGTCTTCCGGGCGTACCTCGTGCGAACGTCACGGTCATCGGGGGCGGTGTCGTCGGAACGAACGCAGCGCGTATCGCCATCGGTCTCGGGGCAAGCGTTACCTTGATGGACATCAGCCCAGCTCGTCTTCGTCAAATCGACGACTTGTTCGGAAACACAATCAACACATTAATCTCGAACAAATACAATATCGCCAAACAAGTAGCTGAGAGTGATCTCGTCATCGGTGCTGTTTTGATTCCTGGAGCAAAAGCACCGAAACTTGTCACAGAAGAAATGGTACAACGCATGTCCCCAGGATCGGTGATTGTCGATGTCGCCATTGACCAAGGTGGAATTTGTGAAACGATTGATCATATCACAACGCATGATGCGCCAACGTATGAACGTTACGGTGTGCAACATTACGCCGTCGCCAACATGCCAGGTGCCGTGCCACGCACATCGACAATGGGGCTTACGAACGCAACGATGCCATACATTATCGAATGTGCACAAAAAGGTGTGCTCCCGGCACTCCTCGGAAACGATGCCCTTCTTAAAGGCTTAAACGTTATCAACGGTACGGTCACATACGAAGCGGTCGCTCGTGATTTAGAGTATCCGTTCGTCCCTGCCTATGAGGCAGTTGCAAAACAAACACAAGCGTAATCGAAAGACGACGAGATGCCCGTTCTCGTCGTCTTTTTCGTATGAAATATATGAAATAAAAGAAGGAACTGAACAAAATCGCTCAGTTCCTTCTTCCCATTATGCGTTTTCGACAGCGATATCTTCCCCGATGATTTTCACTTCCGGTTCTAATTCCACTTCGAACTTCTCTTTAACGGTCGCTTGCACGTGACGAATCAGCGAAATATATTCCGTCGCTGTCGCCTCCGCGATGTTGACGATGAATCCTGCGTGCTTGAGCGATACTTCCGCTCCTCCGATTCGTTTGCCCTGAAGACCAGAGTCTTGAATCAACTTGCCGGCAAAGTAGCCTGGCGGACGTTTGAAGACACTTCCGCACGAAGGATATTCGAGCGGTTGCTTCGATTCACGTTTATACGTCAAATCGTCCATGACTTCTTTGATCAATTCGTAGTTTTTCGGTTCGAGCTCAAACGTCGCTTCTAACACGATGAACCCTTCTTTTGATACACGGCTGGTGCGGTAGTCGAGTTCTAATTCGTCTTTTGACAAATGAAGCACTTGTCCGTCCGACGTCAATACTGTCGCAGACGTGATGACGTCTTTCGTTTCTCCACCATATGCACCCGCGTTCATATAGACGGCGCCACCGACCGTTCCAGGGATACCACAGGCGAACTCAAGACCGGATAAACCTTCCGCAAGCGCTTGACGTGAGACATCGATAATCGCTGCCCCAGCCTGTGCCACGATTTGGTTCCCTTCACGACGAATCGTATTCAGTTCGTTCAAGTTTAAAACAACTCCGCGAATTCCCCCGTCGCGGACAATCAAGTTTGAACCGAACCCGAGAATCATGAACGGCATTGCTTCCTGATGGGCTAGTTCTAAGACGGCTTGGACTTCTTCGTATGTGTGGGGGGCTACGAAGTAATCTGCTTTCCCGCCTAGTTTTGTATACGTGTGTGCCGACAGCGGCTCGTCTTGGAGGACGCGCTCGGCCGGAATAATACTCTGGAGTTGCTGTAAAAAGCTCATGCGTTCACTCAATCCTTTACGTTCTATTTAAGTGTCTCAGTCACATCTTCTTCGTACCGAGCACGTCACTGAATGGTTTCAGTACGAAACACAGTATACAAATGATTGTCGGACGTGACAAGCAACGTTTTTCTTACAATGTCATGATTAGTTTATAACAATAGCGATGTCGCTACAGCCACTACAATCGGAATTGTAAAGTTATCCCAATCTCGGTATGAAATCGCTTCAGTCAGTGTGGCGATGATGGAAATGATAAATCCATATGTTACCACTTGCCACATGACGACATCATTCCACAAAAACAATAAAAATAAGACCGCATACGAGCTTAAGAACATGGCGACGCTCCCTTGGAAGGAACGCTTTTGACCGTACAAATCATAGATGACTGTCCCATACTTCCGTCCAATCAATGCAGCCATTCCATCCCCCCAGGCGAGGACGAGTGATCCCGCTAAAAATGCAATCGGTTCCGACTCAAAGAAGAAGTATAAAATGATGAGTAAAGCGATTGGATAATAGACCGTTCCGAAAGACTTCCGTTCCGTCTGATGTACCGGTGATGGGCTTTTATATAACAAGACCGCGTTCGCGAAGGTGAAGAAGATGAGCGGGACTGCCGCGACGTACCAAGAATCCATTAACCAGACCGCTAGTAGCGACCAATGTCCGACTGCGATATGTACACTTTTTCGAATCGTTTCGTCTGTCCACCCAAGACGCTTTCCAACTTGTTCGAGACCGACGAGAAATACAAGGACAATCACGATGGAAAGAATCGAACTAATCCATTCATTCATTGCTTGACCACCTCTATGTATAGGATGTGTATAATACCGTCATTATACCTTAATCAGTGCCCATCCTAGCTTACTTTTCAAACATTTGGTAGAATGAGGTCAAATGACTGTATAGCCAACGTACGATGTTGGTGATAGAAAGGGTGGCCGTATGCGCGACGCAACTTCAATTCAAACTTTGGCAGATTGCCTTCACTTCATGCAGGTCGGAGAAATCGAGCGAGCCATCGCCCTCTTCCCTGAAGACGTGCGTGAACATTTTCCAAAAGAGCTTCGAAAAATCCACTTGTTTCATATTGAAAAGAACGGCTTGTCCATCAATCAAATCGTTGCCCTTGCGAACGCATTGACCGGAGAACATCTCTCGGCGACAACGATTCAAAACTGGACGAAGCGTGAAGTCCGTAAAATCATCGGTGTCCCACGAATCGGTAAAAAGTATTCCTTGCATCAAGCAGCCATCATCTACCTTCTTGATGACTTGAAACACCTTTTCTCACTTGAAGAGACAAGTTCCTTATTGGCACTTATCTTCAACAACCCTGACCGGGACGAAGACGACTTCATCACTCCGATTGATTTTTATCGATTATACGCAGAGTATGCGAAGTCGACGAGCCCAATCGACCTGCTCGATACGCGTGCCAAGCGTTCTCTCGAAAAAACGAAATACACACATCCGAATATCATTCATGTCCTAAAGCTCTGTTTGTACGCACATCGTGTGACGACACTCGAGCTCGAGGCCAAGCAGTATTTGAACCGTTTCATTTGATGGAACGGTTTTTTTGCATCAAAAAACACCGGTCAAGGACCGGTGCTCGTCATCGTTATGAGACAGATGCTGCGAGCGGCATCCGCGATTTAACCGTTAACGTTTTTAAGACAGAAAGGAGTTCGAACATCGATAGCTGATCTGCTTCTTTCGTTAAGCAGAACGTGTCATCCTCTTGTTTCCGTAGCTCCGCGACAAGCTTACCTGCTTTGTCACGGACGCTGAACTTATGACGTTCCACATCGTATTGAATCGTGAAGAGTCCGCGTTCATAGACGTTGTACTCACACTTTTTCCCGAATAACGAGAACTTGTCTTTCAATTGACCAATCGCCTGTCCGTCATGGTTCATCACGACCCATTTTTGGCAGTTCGGGATATACTTCCCGTGAGCGATCTGTCGTCCAGACAAATTGTGCACTTGGACACTGCCTTCCGCGTCGCGGTGAACAGATCCGATCGCATCATTTGTCTCATCATAAATGGTCGCCTCGCCTTGCGTAAAGACGCAACCTTTTACATAAATTAATTTGCGCACCGCTTTTTCCTCCTAGCACGTTCCAACCGTGATTGTTTGTATGTGTACGGTCGGGCATTTCTTGAAACCCCAATCGTTTCTCTGTGTAGTTTTTATCTCGTTTCAACTACTACATATTTCATATGACGAAGATGATTATTGCATCGATTAAAGAAAAAGACAAGCCCTTTTTTTCGACATCATTTTGGATTCTGTCGAACTTGTGAACATGCCTATTCTTATCGCTTATATCCCGCTTCTTTTAAGAGTTCTTCAAGCTCCATTCTTGCAATCAGACGAACTTGATTTGGCGCCGCCAATTCATACGCACTGTCCGTAAATGTCGAGTTCGTCACGACCCATCCTTCATGTGCCTGATAATACGGAACGGCAGCCGCAATTTGTTGAACCGCTTCAAGACCGACTACCTTTTCATACCGTTTCGCTTGTACCGCAATCGACCATCCATCGGGTGTCTCGAGTAACAAGTCTGCCCCAAAGTCACGCGAGGCTGGTGTCACGGTGACCGTGTATCCGAGCGCCGTAAACACATTCTCTAAAAACAGTTCGAATTCTCGGCCATCCATCCGATCGATTCGGTCGATTGTCGACAGTCGAGCTCTCCAGACGAACCACACGATTCCTAACACGAGTAGTAAGATACTGCTCCAAAGCGGTGCTCCGAACCACCATAGACCAATAGCACCGATCATACTAATAAGTAATCCAATCATCCCCATCGTTCCTTTCCACGTCCTCTCTCCCACTTTACCGTTTCGAGGGCAGGAAATGAAAGGGGGATCTGTCGAATGTTATAGAAGATATGCTCGTCTGACACCACGAAGGAGGGATGATCGTTCATGGAGAATCGCACCAATCTCCACAGTGAGTTATTACATGCATTACCTTACGGGGTTGCTTTAATAGAAAAAGACGGAACAATCGTTCAGGCAAACCGGCCGTTCCTAGAAAAGTTTCCAGAGAATCTACAGACTCGTACGAACCTCTTTCATATGGTCAACCAGTCTCCAATTACGATGGAATTATCTCGCCGAATGGAGCAAGGACTGTCTTGGATGTATGAACTACCGACGATGCGTGTGCATGCCATCCCTTGGGAAAAACACTACATTCTTTCCATCGAACCACTCCCTCTCGATACACGCGTGACGATTCAACACAATGCGTTTGAAGCGATGATGCACTCCGAGCTCGACATGGCGATGATCATGACGGATGCCAATATGTTGATCACTCGATTTAACCAGGGAGCGACGGAACTGTTCGGCTACGCTCCTCATGAAGTGTTATATGAGATGACCCCGTTCGCTTTGTTCGAGTCAAGGGAGCTGAGCGAAAAGCGTTCTGCCTATCAAGATGAGACAGAACGGTTGCTTTCGTTCGAACAAATGTTACGCCTCGCACTCGACAAAGGAGACCGTGAGTGGAAATTTCAATGTAAAGACCGGACACATTTTATCGGAAAACTCTTTATGCATCCGGTCTATGAACAAGAGCAACTCATCGGATTCTTTTTCTTCGTATTTGATGTGAGTCCTGAGATTGAACTAAAACGAGAACTCCGTTATAAGGAACAACGCTATCGGATGTTTGCCGAATCTGTCATCGAGGCCGTCCTATTCCACGAAGACGGGATGATTCTTGATGCGAACAAAGCAGCGGAATCCATCTTCAAAATCCCAGCCGAACAAATGGTCGGTCGGCAAACGGTTGAATTTATTGCCGAAGGATATCGGGCAGATGTGTTGCGACGAATCCGCAACCATATCCAAACACCATATGAAGTAATCGGACGACGAGCGGACGGCACGTTTCTAGAGATGGAGGTCTACCCGAAAGAAGTGACGTATCTAGGCCAAACATTACGAGTCGCCGTCATGCGTGACATTAGCGACCGTAAAAAAATAGAACGCATGCTCGAACGAGAGAAAAATGCGATTGCCCGCCAACGGGACATCATTCAATCGATTTTACAAGCGTCAAACGAAGCATTCGTCTTGACCGAGTCGAACGGGAGTGTCTTGTTCATGAACGTCCATGCGCGACGCCTCATGGACTTACCTGGGATCGCACCGAATAAAATACAAGAGCGGATCCCCCTCCTCTCCACGTTCCGTCCTCGCGACCGAAGCGAGATGTTGCGCAAGATGGATCAACTGTTAGACGGAACAGCTCGGGAAGTGTCCATGCGTTTTTCCATCCCTCAACCGAACGATCGGGATGAGGAATATTACGAGATGTACGGCACGACGATGGATACGAAACGACAAATCGGAATGGATAGCGGTTTCTTATTCGTATTCCGTAACCGCACGGAAGAAGAGCGGATGGATCAGATTAAAAACGAACTGGTGAGCACGGTCTCGCATGAACTGCGGACACCCCTTTCTTCATTATCTGGCTACATCGAGTTGATGCTCGCTCGCGATTTGACGCCTGATAAGCGAGAACGTTTCTTGAAGACGATGTCACGAGAAGCGTCACGGTTAACGGCGTTACTCAATGACTTCTTAGACATTCAACGCATGGAGGGTGGTCATCAGGAATACAAGCAAGATCAGTTCTCATTGAATGAACTCGTCTTAGATGTGGTTGAACGCTTCCGTGAAACAAATGACCATGCCATTCATTTCGATAACGATGATGAAGACCTACGCTTGATTGCTGACCGGGACCGCATTGAACAAGTACTCGTCAACTTAATTTCTAATGCCATCAAGTATTCGCCGAACGAACAAGAAATTGAAGTACGGGTCCGGCACGACCACAATCAAGCCCACGTCTCTATTCGTGACTTCGGAATCGGTATTCCTGAACACGCCTTCGAGAAACTTTTTACAAAGTTTTATCGGGTCGATAACTCCGATACACGTAAAATTGGTGGGACCGGTCTTGGCTTGTCCATCTGTAAAGAAATCATCGAATCCCATGGCGGCAGCATCGAAGTGGAATCGACTGTCGGAAAAGGATCGACGTTTACATTCACACTAGACTTAGCGGAGGAACTATCATGAACGATTATGCCTTTACCGGATTCCCTGGATTTTTAGCTGGAAAGTTAATCGAACATCTTGCGTCGTTGCCTCATCAAATCGGAACAATCTATGCGCTTCATCTCCCGAACCAACAGCGTGAATCGGAAGAACTACGAGAAATGTTGCTGTCTACGACATCCCTCGAGCCTCGCCAGCTCGTCTTAGTGGAGGCGGACATCACGTTACCGGAAGTGATTCTCGATCCGATTATGCGCTCTGTCATCGAGCGTGACGTGCATTACGTCTTTCATCTAGCTGCGGCCTATGACTTGAGCATTCCGTATGACACGGGGTATCGAATCAATATCCTCGGTACGAAACACGTCACGGCGTTCGCCAAACGGTCGAAACAGTTAAAGCGGTATGTCTATTTCAGTACGGCCTATATTGCCGGTCGCAGGCAAGGGACCGTCTATGAGAACGAACTCTGGCATCGGGCTCGATTTAAAAATCATTATGAAGCGACTAAATATGAAGCGGAAGCACTCGTCTCCCGCGAGATGGGAGCGATGCCAATCACTATCATTCGTCCTGGTATTGTGATTGGACATAGTCGAACCGGTGAAACGAAGAAGTTTGACGGTGTCTATTTTGTATTGAAATTGATGGCGCAACTTCAACAGATGCGACCGCTCCCTTATATCGGGCGTGCGAACGTCGAAGTGAATTTAGTTCCTTATGATTATGTCGTGGAAGCGACCGCCTTCCTAGCACACTCGCCAGTCGGGTCGAAACGGACGTTTCATTTGACGGATCCTTTCCCGCATGGTGCGCGTGAAGTGTATCGCATGCTACATGAGACGATGTTCCACCGTCCTCCTCGCGGCACGGTTCCCCATGCTGTTGCAGATGTCGCATTCACGACTTGGAAAAACGCCGCACAACTGGATGTTCCGCACGAACTGCTAGACTATTTCAAACATCCTGTCCATTTCGATACGACGCAAACGATTCGTGCGCTCGATGGGACTGGAATCGTCTGTCCGGATCTTCAAGATTACCTACCGGAGGTCGTCCAATATTTCATGACACACGAAAAGCCCTGAATGCGTTCAGGGCTTTTTGGATTAACCAATCAAAATCTTCTCTTTCGGATAGCGAATCTTCCGGTCGGCTTGTCGTGCGACCGTGAAGAGAATCGTCAACGATCCGACACGTCCAAGGAGCATCATGAACATGATGAACCCTTTGCCGGCAGCATTCAAATCAGCAGTAATGCCTAATGATAACCCGACCGTCCCGAACGCCGACACCGTCTCAAACAGAATGGCGCTCGCTGGAATGTGACCGTTTGTCAAAATGACGAGTGTCGTAATGATCAGGATGAAGAAGAAGCTCGAGATGGCGACAACGTATGCCTTTTTGATTTGAAACGCATCAATCGTCCGCTCCATGATCACCGTTTCTTTCTTACCCGCAATGAACGCCCACATGTCCGCGAAGATGACCGCTAGCGTTGTCACTTTAATCCCTGACCCTGTCGAAGCTGCACCGGCCCCGATATACATCAAAATTAAAATCAAGCCGATTGAGGCAGGTGCCATCGTTGCGATATCAATCGTATTAAAACCGGCCGTACGTGTCGTCACGGCTTGGAAAAACGTCACGTGTAGCGCCTCACCGATGGACCGCCCATAGAGAGAGCCTTCATTTGATACCCACTCAAACATCATGAGCACGAACCATGCTACCCCATTGATGACCAAAAGGGATAGAATCATGATTTTCGAATGGAGAGCGAGACGCTTCCACCCTCGCACTTCTGTCGCATCGGCAATCGTCGTGAACCCGAGACCCCCAATCATGATCATGAGAGCGATCGTCACGACAATCGCCGTGTTTTGTTCAAATGACATCAGACTGTCCGGAAATAACGCGAAGCCCGCATTGTTAAAGGCGGAGACTGCATGGAAAAAGCCATAGTAGAGTGCCGCACCGAAAGAATAGCTCTCTGTACTATATAGCTCGAATGTCAAAAACAGCATCCCGATAAATTGAACGATGACCGTCGTGAAGACGATATTTCGCACGAGACGAACCGTTCCACCGGGTCCGGCTAAGTTTAGCGACTCTTGTAAGAGAATCCGTTGTTTCAATCCAATTTTCTTCCCTAATACACTGAGGAGCATCAACGCGATCGTCATGAACCCGAGACCCCCGATTTGAATCAGGGCGACAATCACCATTTCCCCGAACAAGTTGAATGACGAACCGATGTCGACAGTCGACAATCCGGTCACGGTACCTGCAGAAGTCGCGATAAATAGACAATCAATCCAAGAAACTGGTTCTTCTTGAGCAAATGGCATATATAAAAGTGTTGCCCCGATAAAAATCGCAAGTAAAAATCCTCCCGCGATAAAGCGGGCAGGTTTTTCAAACACGACTCGATAAAGTACCTCGATTCGCTTCAAGCGCATCTCACGCGCTGACAGTCTATGTCGCATCACGACATCCCCTTCACTTCAGTTATTCTAAGCCTCATGTTACTCCTCGCCTTTCTAAATGCCAACAAGAAAATGTATCTCTAACGCTTTCCTCAAATTTTTGGTATTATGGGAGATAGACTTTAAGAATGTTGAGGAGGTTGAATGAAACCGTGGACCCTAGTACGGTAGATCATTCGATAGAGGATGTCTCGCGAAGGTTGGAGCGACAATCACAATGTATGCCCGCTCACCTTTATTTTCAGCTAGAAGAGTTACTCAATTGGTCACTTGAGCAAGAAGTCGTGAATCAATTGTACGCATTGTTAAAAAAATACGACGTATTAACCGATATAGAGCGTGAAGAACGAAACATCAGCATTCAAATGCTGATTGATGAAAACGGCGCTTAATCATCGGGAACGCATGTTGCGGGAGACGAGTAGCGTCTCTCGCTTTTTTTGTCCTGATTTATTTCGGAAAGGTGGAAAACAAAGACATGGATGTCGTCACGTTAGTCGGGCTCATACTCGGGTTCCTCACCCTCGTTGGTGGAATGCTATTAAAAGGAGCGGGTATCGCACCGCTGATCAACCCTGCCGCAATCGTTATTATTTTCGTCGGTACAGCCGCCGCAGTCAGTATCGCCGTCTCCAAAGAACAGCTTCAAAATGTACCGAAGTTATTTAAAATCTTGTTCAGAAAACAAGAACTCCCAAGTAAATCTGGATTGCTTACACAATTCGTCGACTTATCGACACAAGCTCGGAAAGAGGGTCTATTATCTCTTGAAACAGCACTCGAACAAGTCGAAGAACCGTTTTTACGCCAAGGCATGATGATGGTTATCGACGGTCAACCTTCTGAGTATATTGCGGAAGTCATGTCACGTGATATCGAAAACATGGAACAGCGTCATAAGGCGAACGCCGACATCTTCACCCAGGCCGGGACGTATGCGCCGACGCTCGGGGTACTCGGAGCCGTTATCGGATTGATCGCCGCACTGAAAGATTTATCAGATATTGAAAAACTCGGACACGCCATTTCGGCGGCTTTCGTCGCGACACTATTCGGGATTTTCACCGGATACGTGCTTTGGTTCCCGTTTGCCAATAAACTGAAGCAATATTCGAAGAGCGAAGTCATCATCAAAGAAATGATGATTGAAGGGATTTTATCGATTCAAAGCGGTGAATCTCCAAAAACGTTAGAAGATAAGCTGTCTGTGTATTTGTCTCCAAAGGAGCGAGCTGACTATGAAACGCAAAAAGAAGCATGATCATGAAGAACATATTCCAGAAGGTTGGCTCATTCCTTATGCCGACTTATTGACGCTCTTACTCGCCCTCTTCATCGTATTGTTCGCATCGAGTAACATCGACCAAACGAAGCTCGAGAAAATGTCGCGCTCGTTCAACCAAGTATTCTCTGGGGGCGTCAGTGTCTTCCAAGCTTCGACCGCCTCAAACAGCGACATCAGTCGGACGGATAAAACGAATACGACCGCCAATCCGCGCACGTACGAACTCGCTCAGCTCGATGAGTTAAAAGAAGATGTGAACCAATATATTAAGAAGAATGGATTAGAGAGCCAAATTAAAGCGACGATTAACTCAAGTGGTCTCGTCTTAACGATTCAAGATCGCGCCCTCTTCAACTTAGGAGAAGCGACACTTGATGCTGATGCTCAAAATGTGGCTCAAAACATCAGTCAAATCTTAGAGAAGGCTGGAAAGCGAGAAATTGTCGTCTCTGGTCATACGGATAACATCCCCATCAACACGACCCGCTTCCCATCGAACTGGGAGCTCAGTTCAGCACGTGCGACGGCATTCATGCGTGGATTATTAACGAATGATGCATTGAACCCGGCTCAGTTTACACTCGCAAGTTACGGGGAATTCAAACCAATCGCCACGAACGATACAGAAGAAGGTCGTTCGAAAAACCGACGCGTCGAAGTGTTGATTAAACCGCTCGTCGACTTATCGGAGGGCGAACCGAAAATGATTGAAACAATCACCTTACCGAACTAAAATCACCCACTCAAACGAGTGGGTGATTTGTGTTATTGCGTCAATTTGAAGTAACGTCTCGCAAGTTCTGTGAGCGGACTTTCAAACAAGCGTTTCCGCCAGTAGAGATCCGTCACTTTCTTCACCGCTTCACTGCGCGATGGATAAGGGTAAATCATGCGTGACAACTTGCCGATCTTATCGCCGCGTTGCATTGCATAGACGACGATTTGCATCCAGTCGCCAGCTGATTCACCAACCGCATGTGCCCCGATAATCTTTCCATTTTTCTTCGTGATGACTTTGACAAAGCCCGCCTCTTGGCGTTCGGCGATGAAACGGTCCACTTCCGACAGTTTCGCTTCATATGTCTCGATGTCATCCCCGTAACGCTCACGCGCTTCTTTCTCCGTCATCCCAACGTGAAATACTTCGGGATCTGTGAACGTGATCCACGGTAGCTTACTGTAATCTACCTTGTTCCATAGTCCAAACAGTGCGTTTGCGACAACCGCTTTCCCTTCTTCGCCAGCCGCGTGTGTGAACGGTAACGTCTTGATCGTATCGCCAATCGCAAAGATATGCGGTTGTGACGTCCGATACGAAGAAGAGACATCGATGTATCCTTTCGTCACTTGAACGTTTGCACGATCGAGACGAAGCGCGTCGATGCGTGGCACACGCCCTGTCGCCATGAGCAGTTTATCTGCTTCATATTCGACTGTCTCGCCGTCCACCTCTGTCGTGACACGAATGCGCCCGTCGACTTCATCGACCCGGTTGACCTTCACGCCGATTTTTAAGCGCATCGCCATCTCGAGTTGAGATTTTAGGTAAGTTGAGACGTCTTCGTCTTCTTTTGGCAAGAACGCATCCTGTGCCTCGAGTACCGTAACTTGCGAGCCGAGTCGAACAAACGATTGTGCTAGCTCGAGGCCGACTGTCCCGGCACCGATGACAATGAGGCTTTCCGGAAGCGTCTCTTCTTCAAAAACCGTCTCGTTCGTTAAGTATGGGACTTGATCCAATCCGTCGATTGGAGGGACTGTCGGTTTTGAGCCGGTTGAGATGACGAATTTTTTCCCAATCAATAAATCGTCCCCGACTTTCAATTCTGTCGGGCTTTGGAAAGAAGCCTCTCCGATGTACACGTCGACCCCGATCTTTTCAAAACGTTCTGTCCCATCATGGTCTTGGATAATAGCCCGCGCCTTGTCGACTCGTGCTTTCGACATTTGATAATGCTCGCCTCCGTTAAATTCCGTTCCGAGAACACGGGCCGCGCGCATCATCGCATTCGCTTCTTTCGAGGCGGCAATCAATGCTTTCGACGGGACACATCCGACGTGCAGACAGTCGCCACCTAAATGTTTGTTCTTTTCAACAAGCGCGACTTTTGCGCCTAAGTTCGCTGCTCCTGCTGCTACCGTCATCCCAGCGGCACCACCGCCGATGACAATCAACTGATAGTCCTTCATCGAATCAACCTCCGGTATCGTTCACTCACATCTTCCATCCGCTTCCGGTTCACGCCAAAGTCTGAATAGCCGACACGTGACGCAGACCGAAACTCGACTTGTTGAGTGGAATCATCAAATAGAAAATTCACATCATCTTTAAAACGCATCACTTTCGAGGTCACCACATAATGAAGGCCCTCATCTGTTTCTTTGATCAGTTCGGCCCGTGGCAATTGGTTCATTGCCATCTTGATCGCTTCAATTGATTGGCCACGACTCCCCGCATATGGGAGAGGAGACATGCGTAACTCTTCAATCGAGGTTTGCGTCGAGACGGCATTTGGACTTCCTTTTAACGGCTTCAATGACTGATTGGCCATAACAAAAACCTCCCTCATTCTACATACATCTATATATGTAGCCTGAATTCGGGAGGTTTAACCCTGTTAATGTAGTTCGCTCGGGTCGAGAGGTAATAAAACCGTCACGGTCGTCCCGTGTCCGACCTCACTCTCGATGACGAGTTTTCCTTCATGTGCCTCAATCAACTCTTTGGAGATGGCGAGTCCGAGACCGCTACTCCCTTCCGTCACATGGGCCTGATAGAACATTTCGGTGATACGCTGCAAATGCTCACGTGAGATACCAGGACCTTCATCGATGATCGAGATGAAGGCGACACGTTCTGATTGAACGAAACGAATGGTCAATGTCCCGCCATCCGGTGAAAAGCGAATCGCATTCTCAAGAATGTTCAGGAACACTTGTTTCAATCGATTCTCATCAAATAGCCCGACTGACTTTTGAGGATAACGTTCGATGAGTGTAATGCCTTTGTCTTCGAGCGACTGCTTTAATTGCAACGTCACTTTTCGCAACAAGGAGACTAAATCGAGTTCCTGACGATACAAGACCAATCGACTCTCTTCAATCTTCGTGTAATCGAGAAGCTGCTCCACAAGACCAATCATGCGCTCTGTTTCCGAATGAATGATACTCAGACCAAGCTCCGTTTCTTCAGACAATTTCTCATCGCCACCTCGAATCGTCTCCGTCCATCCTTTAATCGATGTGAGCGGTGTCCGCAGTTCATGGGAGACGCTCGAGAGAAACTCATTACGTGTCGACTGGTGCTGCTGTACTTTCGCACCTAAATACGTGAGTGTCCGAGCCAATGCCCCAAGCTCATGTTTCTCATTCGACTCCACAGCGACGTCGAAATCACCTTGAGCCATCTCATCCGCCGTTTCGATGATTTGACGAATCGGACGGACGAAACGATCAGCGATTCGAATGACCGTATAGAGCGCGAGTAACCAGATGAGGACACCAATCATGACGACGGTCATCCAAATCTCACGAATCAGCGTGTCTAGGTCTTCGAGCGGGCGTGTAAAGCTAATCGCAAACTCTGACGTATCGTTCGTCATAATCGGACTGGTGACCGATAAGTAATGCTCGTCACCGACGTCATAGTCCTGAACGACCGACTCCCCTCGTGACAGCTCTTGCAATTGTTCTTGTGAAAAAGATGCCTGCCTCGTCCGTTGACCGGTCGTCTTGACGATGGAACCGCTCTGGTCGACAATCGTCAAATCGGTTCCGGGATATCCGAATGTCCGGACGAGAACGGAAAAGGCACTCGGCGTCTCAAACCCGACTTGGGCTTGAGGATATAAATATGCACTCGTGGTCGCATGACTGAGTAACGCTTCCGACTCATACTCGTAATAGTATCGATATGTCCCGTAAGACAAGACGCTGACGAGTAAAAGCAAGACGATCGTCACGACAATCATCATGCGAATGACTAACTGTTGTTTCATGCTTCATGTCTCCGCCATTTATATCCGTGACCCCATAATGTTTCAATGTAAATCGGATGACTCGGGTCATCTTCGATTTTTTGACGCAATCGACGAATGTTGACGTCGACGGTCTTGCGGTCACCGAAGTAGTTGACGCCCCATACCGCATCGAGTAGTGCATCACGCGATAAAACAATTTCCTCGTTTTGAACGAGATGACAAATCAAGTCATACTCCGTCGGCGTCAAATCGATCGATTGACCATACTTCGTCACTTGCTTCGCCGCAAGATCAATCGCGAATGGGCCTGACTTCAACCGCTTCGAGTCTTTTCGTTTCACTTTTTCCACACGTCGCAGCAGCGCTTGAATGCGTGCCACCAATTCGCCTGGACTGAACGGCTTGGCGATATAATCGTCCGCGCCTTTTCCGAGGCCTTCGATTTTATCTTCTTCGAGCGTTCGTGCCGTCAACATGATGATCCCGACGTTTTCATCGATATCTCGAATGGCCGCACACGCCTCGAACCCGTCCATCTCTGGCATCATAACGTCTAATAAGACGACATCGAACGGTTCACGGTCAAATGCGGTGACCGCTTCTCGTCCATTCGTCGCTTCGAACACATCGAAACCGGCTCGTTTTAAATTTACAATAATGAAGCTGCGAATCGCATGCTCGTCCTCAGCTACTAAAATTCGATTCATATTTACACCTCTTCTAGAGTTCACTTCTCTACATTATAGTTACGTTTTTGCGACAAGGTTGTCAATTGACCTTAAAAAGGTTTAGGATGGAGTCATTAGATTCTGAAGGAGGACCCCCTACTACTATGAGTTACAAGATGATTGTATTGGATATGGATGATACGCTCCTCACGAGCGACCATACGATTTCCCCTAAAACAAAAGAAGCACTTCTCGATGCGCAAGAGCGCGGCTATAAAGTCGTGCTCGCGAGTGGCCGACCAACGTTTGCGATGTGGGATGCAGCCCGTGAATTGGAACTTGCGAAGTACGGTAGCTTCATCTTATCGTTCAACGGTGCATCGGTCATCAATTGCGCGACGAACGAGGAAATTTTCTCGAGTACGCTTCAACCGGACACAGTCGCCCATCTCCATGATATCAGTGAACGGGAAGGAATCGCGATTCATACGTACGTCGGTAACGAAATCGTAACCGATCGCCCGAACCCGTATACGGATATCGAAGGTGAATTGACAGGTATGTCGGTCGTTCATGTCGATAACTTTAAAGAAGCCGTGACCGCACCAGTCGTCAAATGTTTGATGCTTGCCGATGGTGACACACTTGCTCCGATCGAGACGAAGCTTCAAGAAGAGTTGGCTGGAAAATTGGCCGTCGCTCGTTCAAAACCGTTCTTCCTAGAGTTCACGGAAGCCGGTGTCACAAAAGGGACAAGCCTCGCTTTCCTAGCAGATCAACTCGGCATCGCCCAGAAAGAAGTCATCGCTTGCGGTGATGGAAACAATGACTTGACGATGATTGAATGGGCAGGTCTCGGTGTTGCGATGGGTAACGCCAATACGACAGTCAAAGGGAAAGCAGACTTCATTACGAAGTCAAACAACGAAGACGGAATTGCGCATGTCATCGAGACATACATGGCGGACGTACTCGTCACGCAATAAGCTTCTGTTTGTAGAAAGGGAGGAAGTAAGATGAATAAAGGGTTGAAACGCGCTGGAGTCGGGCTGATTGGAACAGCGGTCGCGGGAGCGGCTTATGTGTTCCTTTCACCTAAACCAGCAACACGTTTAATCAAAACTTCGTTCGCAGGGGGGAACGAAGTGGAGATGAAGGGATTCGAGGAAGTCGTTCAAAAGACGTCTGTCCGAAAAGACATCGACTACTTGTCTTCTTATGACAACGGGACGTTTGATTTGATTCGCTATGAAGGCGACCGAAAACCTGTCCCAACAATCTTTTGGGTGCATGGTGGCTCATTCGTCGGTGGTGATAAATCTGACGTCTTAAAATACGCCACCTCGATTGCGAGTAACGGCTACAACGTCGTCAGTATCAACTACGCGCTTGCGCCAGATGTAACGTATCCGACACCACTTCAGCAAATGGAAGAAGCGTATGCATTCATCGCTGAAAACAACGATCGATTCCGTCTCGATTTGGACCGCGTCTTTTTCGCGGGTGATTCGAACGGTGGACAGCTCGTTGCACAGTTTGTCGGGATTCAGTTGAATAACGACTACTCGCCTTCGGCCGAAGTCAGACAAGTTGTACCGAAATCGTCTATCCTTGGAACCATCTTATTGTCTGCACCATTCGACTTGAAACGTTCATGGCTCGAATCATCGAAATCTGTGAACCGCTTCTTGTTCAAACGCATCGGTTGGGCTTATTTCGGCACATACAACTGGGAAACACTCCCGGTCGTCGCTGAAGCTTCGCCACTCGTCAACGTACCTGCCACATTCGTTCCGACGTTTATCGCTGACGGAAACGACCATTCGTTTGAAGATCAGGCGAAAGAATTTGCAACAATTCTCTCAGGTCGAACGGATGTGACGACTGTATTTTATGACCGGAACGAACACGAACTCGGTCATAACTATTACTTCGAAATGGACCGCCCGGCGGCAAATTCGACGTATCGCCGTCTGATCACGTTCTTACGTGAAACGACGAATCAATCCGTATAAAAATAAGCGACGTTCTCTGTTCGGAGAACGTCGCTTATTTTCGTTAGCGCAACAGTTCAAACGCGCGTCCAATCAATTCATTTCGAGAAGGAGATGTATGACGAAGTGCTTCAAGTCGATCAATCAAGGCCTGCTTCAATTCCTCATTTTCTACTAACTCCAGACATTCAATGTGTAACAACCACGCATCTGGATGTTCGGATAAAATGTCTGGAACGAGACCATCAATCGATTCGCCGCGTTCACGCATGAGGTGAATGCGATTGAACATCGGGTCATCTTTCGTCCATACACGTTCATCCCGTTCGATGATCACCGGTTTTTCAATGATCGTCAATTCTTCCACCGTCGTTCCAGGGAATACCGATGGAAGTGAATCGACGCGTACTTCGAGTGAATCGAGTGAGATCGTCCGTCCTTCTAGTTGAACGGTCACACCTTCGAGCATGTCCAATGCACATGCTTGACGAAGGGTCGTTCCGTCTTCGAGGAGATCATCGCGGTCTAACGCAGATTCCGTGTCATGGACAATGAGAAGTCCGTGACGTTCTCGTTTCGTCAACTGACCACTTTGTACGACTGCGCACTCATCCCATTGGATAAGCGTATGTTCCTTCGATTCTGTCATATGGCGAACGATGCCGACACGTTCTGAACCGTCCTCGAGTCGAATCGTCGATTGACTTCCCGACGCCAATGCTTTTGTGACCGATTCAACCCCACCTTTTCGAATGGCCATTCTCCCCTCTAATTCATCTAAAACGGAAGAAAGCGTCTCAAAGTCTGGAATGACGAATAGTTCTTTTTGCATATTCGTCACGTCTTGCTTCGTCTGTAGCGCATGCTCCAAATCAAATGGATGTTTGACGACCGCATCGGTCAGACAGTGACGGCTTTCACCGACAGATGACAAGAGGCCCGCCCCGTAAATCATCGGATTCTCAAGGTCACCAATCAATCCAAATTCAACTGTCCACCAAAAGATGCGTGCGACTTGTTGTGCCTCTGAAAAACCGGTCACTTGTGCTTTCGCTTCGTGTACCGCTCGTTCTGCCGCCTCGATGTCTTGCTCGGTTGAGTTGGCGTTCTCTTTCACGATTGTCAAACGTTTCAACGCCGCGAACGAAGCATGCTCTTCTCGGTTCATGAACGCCTTCGCCCCTAGTTGACCGAAACGTTTGACGATTGCCGAGAACGTCGGGTCCATCAACATCGGCGCGTGACCTGCCGCCTCATGAATGATGTCAGGTGCTGGACTGTATAAGATATTCTCGACTTTTCGAATGTCCGTCGCGACCGGCAACATTCCGTTTCCTTGGAAATCAAAGAAAGCAACGCCTGGGATGAGTCCATCCACTGCGACCGTCGACCATCCCGCTGCCCGCATCTCATCCGTCATCTGTTCGACGTTCGGTAATCGGTCTGGTCCCATTCCCGTCCGTTTTAATCCTTCGATGTAAAACGGGTGCGCCTTTCCTTCTAACGTATGCAGATTCAAGCTTAAAACGAAACGCCAGACGGCGTGATCCGTTGGTGTGTATTCATTGTAAAACTGCGGTGAAATATGTGGGGCAAGATGTGCTGGAATCGATTGTGTCAACATGTGAAGTCCTCCTTTAAAGTCAAAAAAATCCCTATCGATTCAATCGATAGGGACGACAAAGCCGCGGTACCACCCTGGTTGCTAGAGATTATCTAGCCGCTTCATCCGATAACGGGGGACCGCTCAATCATGAGAGCTCGGGAACTGTAATTCGATTCATCTTTTGGGCGTGTTCGCAGCACCACACGCTCTCTGGGCCAGGGAAGATGTCTCTACTTCGGTTCCTTCTTCGCTTCTACTACGTATTCATTTCTCTATCTTTTATACAGTTATGCTGTTATGCATATATGCTTTTAAGCACTAAAGTGACGTCTTGTTAGTTACTGTAACAAAGGTTTTTCGATGCGTCAACAAAAAACAGTCTACGAATTTTCGTAGACTGTCAAAGACACCAATCAATCGGGGACTGTCCCCATTCGTTTAAAGCGTCATTCACTTGAGAAAACGGCTTCGATCCGAAGAATCCACGATGGGATGATAGTGGGCTCGGGTGAACGGACGTGAGCACTTTATGCTGCTCCCCAATCCATTTCATTTTCTTCTTGGCGTCATTCCCCCACAGGATGAATACAATCGGCTCTTCACGACTCCCAAGCCGCTCAATCACCGAGTCGGTGAATTGTTCCCACCCCTTCCCACGATGCGAGCCCGCCTTTCCCGCTTCGACCGTCAGCGCTGTATTCAAGAGGAGGACTCCTTGTTTCGCCCACTTTTCTAAATTCCCACTCTCCGGCATGTCACACCCGATGTCGTCCTTTAGTTCTTGAAAAATATTTCGTAACGACGGTGGGAAACGCACCCCATCCTGTACCGAAAAACTGAGACCATGCGCTTGGTTTGGTCCATGATACGGGTCTTGCCCTAAGATCACGCATTTCACGTCACTGAACTTCGTGTAAATAAACGCATTCCAAATGTCTTCACGGTTTGGATAAACGATTGTCTCTTCATACGCTTGATCGACGAATTGCTTCAACTGTTGGAAATAAGGTTGACTCATCTCGTCTTGGATGATGTCTGTCCAATCTCCAAGTAAACGACTCGATAACTGCTCTCCCATTGCATACCCCCCTTTCCCTTTGTATGATACCCAAAATGCGTGCATACAAAAAGACGAGTCAATCGACTCGTCTTTCGCATCATACCGTTACTGCGCCTGCAACTTCTTTCGCAAGTGCTTCTGCTTTCGCTTTCGCGTCTGCAACGATTTCTTCGATTTTGTCCGGGTATTGGTTCATCCCTTCAACCGCTACCGTCGTCACTTCAGACACACCGACGAACGCGAGCGCTTGGCGAAGGTATGCGTCTGCAAAGTTAAGGTCAGTTCCTGTGTAGATCCCACCTGTTCCTTGGATGTGGATCGCTTGTTTGTTTTCAAGCAATCCGACAGGACCTTGCTCCGTGTAACGGAACGTTTTACCCGCCATGAGGACGCTGTCGAGGAACATTTTCATGCGTGCCGGGAAGAAGAAGTTCCACATTGGCGTTGCGAATACATAAAGGTCCGCTTCCATGAACTTCTCGAGCATGCCGCTCATTGTGCCTACTTTTTTCGCTTCCACGTCAGTGAGTGCTTCGCCTGATGCGAATTTACCCCATGCGCTGAGCACGTCTCCATCGATTTCTTGTACATCGACATCGTAGAGTTCGATTGCTTCTACTTCGATTGATGCGTTTTCAGCCTTGAGTGTTGATACGAAAGTTTCTGCAACTTGTTTGCTGTATGAAAGTTCAGTTGGTTTCGGGTTAGCCGATACATATAATACTTTAGTCATCGTGTAATCCTCCATTTGGGTAATCTCTAATTTTTTTCAATAACAGTTAGAACTATATCATCTGTATATCTCATCGTCAATTATTTTAACTTCAAGATATTAATGAAAAAAGCAACGGGCTTTATTTGCCCGCTGCGTTATAACCGACTCGTTTCAATAACGAAATCAATTGTTCCGTCTCTTCATCGTTTAACGGTCCGTATATATCTTTAAAGATTTCGATGTGCTGTGGATAGACGACATCCATGAGCGCCTTCCCATCCTCTGTTAACGAGGCGTATGTGACGCGACGGTCGGACGGACAGGCGATTCGTTCAATCAGCCCACGCTTTTCCAACTTGTCGATCACGTATGTCACGCTACCACTCGTAATCAAAATCTGGTCCCCGATTTGTTGTAACGGGGTATCTCCTCGTTTATACAAAACGGATAAAACACCGAACTCTGTTGAATTTAACTGGTGGCGTCGTAAATCTTCTTTCACACGATCGCTGATGGCATCCATCGTTCGTGCGAGAACGACCCATGCCTTCAATTCAAGGGATTCAATCATGTCGGTTTCACCTCAATTCGTTCATCATATATCACTAGTATAGCAGGACTTATGCAGTATAAGCCGGGAAAAATACTTCGTCAAGGAACTTCTTCATTGTCGCGTATGTCGGAAACGTTTAGAATGGTAGTATTGTGATTTTAAGAAAGGGTGGACCGTATGCGTGAGTATTACGAAATTTCATTGACGATTAAACGGGAGTTTTTGCATGCTGTCATCGATTTGTTGAATCGGGAAGGCATCGCACCGGACTATGCGCTCGAAAAGGAAGGCGCGGTCTTTTTATTATTCAATCATTTACCTTGGCCAAACGTGACCCGTGAACCGCACGCCGTGGAACGTTTCTTGTTGACGTTGAAGCGATCGGATTATTTATTCGTCAAAACGAAACGTAAATCACCGGTCCCAGACCATGAACCGGTCGCCTGCATGGGCGCCCTCGTTTCTCCGTTTCATGAACATCTGCGTATCGAACTCGCAGTGGATGAGTCTGAAGCGAGTCATTTAGATATGTCCGCATTCCGTCATTATTAAACGAATGACATGTTCCAATCCCCATGAAGATCAGCCGAAAGTGCTGACGGTCATGGGGATTTTTTAGGAGTAACCGATTTCGCAGACGGGAATAAAGGACAGTATTCGAACCGAAAAGGAGATATGTTGGAATGGACACAGTCATGTTAATCGTCAATCCATCCTCAGGAAAAGAATTGGGGGAACAACACGCGACACATGCCGAGGAAGTGTTGCGTGAACGGTATGGACACGTCGATGTCCGCTTCACCGAGAAAGAACAGGATGCGACGAACTTTGCACGAGAAGCAGCAGAAAAACAATATAAGGCCGTCATTGCGATGGGTGGGGACGGGACGTTGAACGAAGCGGTCACCGGACTTGCGGAAGCGCCTCATCGTCCCGACTTTGGAATCATCCCGCTCGGTACGGTCAATGACCTTGCCCGCGCACTTGGTGTACCAAATGATCCAAAAAAAGCGATTGAAGCTCTTCGTAACGCTGAACCGACACCGATGGATATCGGAAAATATGAGAACGGCTATTTTATGAACGTCATTGCCATTGGTCTCATTGCCGAGGCGGTCGATGAAGTGAGTGTGGAAGAAAAGACAAAGTGGGGGCCGTTCGCCTATCTAATTGAAGGCGTGAAGGCGTTCCGTGAAAATAGTCCTTATGCGTTGTCGATTGAAAGTGAGGACGGTCAATTTGATGGCGAAGCTTATCTCGTCGTCATCGCTTTGACGAACTCGGTCGGAGGATTTGAGAATTTCGAACCGGACGCACGACTGAACGATGGTCTGTTGCACGTCTATATTTTTGAAGAACTCGGTCTAAAAGACGCACTTCAATTAACGCCTGCCCTATTCACAGGAAAATTAAAGGAAACGGACAGTGTCACGTCATTCTGTACGACACGGGTGAGCGTCCACTCGCCTGAATCTCTTCCTGTAAATGCAGACGGTGACACTGGTGGAACGTTGCCATTTACATTTGAAATTTTACCGAGTCATTTGAACGTATTGAAGCCCGTCTAAGAGAAGGATTTTTATGAACGAAACCGAATGTTAACAAGCGAGAAAGGAGAATGACCTATGAACATCTCGCTTATTCAACTTACAACAGCATCCGACGAAATCGTCGAGACATTCAATCGCTGGAATAATGACCAACAAATCGTGCATTTGATTCGTCCGAGTCGGTCTGAAGAAGAATTGACCGCTCATTATGAGATGACGGTCGAAGATTTAGAGGATCGTCTTCTGACACATGATATTTTTCTCATTTATGCAGACGACCATCTCGTCGGTGAAATGAACGTCATGTATGACCCCCCTCATCTGTACCGTCAAGAACCTGGTACGGCGTGGCTCGGGTTTGTCATCGGGGAATCCGTAGGACGCGGCAAAGGCGTGGGCACGGAGTCCCTTCGTTTGCTGGAGGAGAAACTGCGGGCGCAGGGGACGCCTCGCATGGAGCTCGGCGTGTTCGCCTTCAATCACGCGGCCCATCGTCTCTATTCGAAACTCGGTTACCAAGAAATCGGACGAATCGAGCACTTCACTTACTGGGACGGTCAATTTTGGTCCGATATCCGAATGGAAAAACGACTCAACTAAAAAGCCCTTTCACGTCACGTGAAAGGGCTTTGACTTAGTTGTTCAAGTTCTCGACTTCGACGATTCGGAAGCCTTTTTGTTCAAGCTTGGCAACAACTTTGTTCTTCATGTCTTCTTCGCAATCCGGTGGTAACGTCACGAGTACGCGACGCAACACCTTACTTTTTGCATCAAGCGTCATCAAGCTTGCGATTGACGTATACTTGTTCACGATTTTTGTAATCTTCTCGAGCGCTCCTGCCTGTTCGCTCAAGGCAATCGTCAAGACGTAACTACCTGTGTCACGACTCCATGCCTCTTCGAGCATCCCAAGCATCTTCCCGTGTGGAAGAATACCATAAAACTCATTGCTTTCATCTTTCAATACGGCAATGTATGGCAATTCTTTAATCGAGAAAAAGACTTCGAAGAATCCGTCTGATTCATGAACGTATTTTTGCGTATTTTTAATGAGCGTCATCACATTATCGTCCATGTTTTCCCCGTTCATTCCATGACGATAAATATGCATTTTATAAATGTTACCGCGGAAAAATTTCCCCGTCTCGTCTAAAACAGGCACACAACGATATCCTGTTTCTTCAAGCGTATGAAGCGCTTCCCGCAATGTTGCCTTTTCACTGATTGTGACAACATCTTTCTTCGGGATACATAAGCTATGCACTAACATGCGTTTTCCTCCCAGCCAATAATAAAGTGGTCTACACCCTATTCATTATTATTCCCCAAATATGATGAACATCCTGCATACTTTTTCTGAAAAGTTATGAACACTTCTTGTAATCCTTGCATTTGTCGGAATACAAAAAAGTCGTTATAGTGAAACTATCCAAACAGACAAAGGGGATGGACGATTATGACGATGAAGAAAGCATTGACGATTGCCGGTTCTGATACGAGCGGCGGCGCTGGTATCCAAGCCGACCTCAAAACGATGGAAGAACTCGGTGTGTACGGTATGACAGCTTTGACTGTCATTGTGGCACAAGATCCACATAACGCATGGAACCACGAAGTCTTTCCAATAGACACGACATTGATCGAGAAACAAATTGATACGGTACTCGCTGGGATCGGAGTCGATGCAGTGAAGACGGGAATGCTCCCGACACCTGAAATCATCGAACTCGCAGCACGTAAGATTAAAGAATACGGAATCGAGAATGCCGTCGTCGATCCGGTCATGGCATGTAAAGGTGCGGATGAGATTCTTGACCCGAACGTTGCGGTCGCGATGCGTCAACATCTCGTACCAGTCGCAAAAATCATCACTCCAAACTTATTCGAGGCGCGTATGCTCGCTGGCCTCGATAAAACACCATCGACGATGGACGAAATCAAAGAAGCGGCTCGTCTCATCCATGAGCTTGGCGCTGAGATTGTCATCGTCAAAGTCGGCGGCAAACTTGGTTTCGACACAGCATTCGATGTCTTGTATGACGGAAACGAATACCGTCTGCTTGAAAGTGAAAAAATCGAGCCTGCGTTCACACACGGTGGTGGATGCACGTTCTCTTCTGCCATCGCGGCTTCTCTCGCAAACGGCCATACAGTCGAAGAAGCGATTGAAATCGGAAAAGAATTTATCACTGAAGCAGTTCGTCACTCATTCCGTCTCAACCAATACGTCGGACCGACGAACCATACGGGATACCGTAAAAAAGTAGCAACACAATCGTAAACAGATGACCCGAAACGCGACGTTTCGGGTCATCCTTTCCATTGGAGGGACAGACGTGAAAGCGATTCAACCTGATCACATTCAGCAATATTTAGACAATCACGTCGCAACGCCACTTTTCGTGCATGTCGAGACGACAAATGGTGCCTATGCGACACATAACGACCCGGACTTCCATAACGCCGGAATGTTTATCCGTAATGCCAAAATCGAATATAGCATCGGTCAAATCAAAGGTAACGGACCTTATCGTGTCGGCTTAAAGCTCGATCACGGCTGGCTCTATGTTGAAGGATTGACCGACTATGAGGTGCACGGCGAACAGTTACTACTCGCTGGTCACGATCGTCTCGGTCGACTGGCGTGTGCGCTGCATATCGATATCAAACCGCTCCCTCAAGGAGCATCGGAGGTGGAGAACCAATGAATGGACCATTACTCGTCATTTTCCCACACCCGGACGATGAGGCGTTCAGCTCGGCCGGAACAATCATCCAACATCGTCAAAAAGGAATCCTGGTCACGTATGTCTGCTTAACACTCGGCGAGATGGGACGCAACATGGGTTCCCCAATCTTTACGACGCGTGAGGAGCTCCCTAAAATTCGAAAGCATGAACTTGAAGAAGCTTGTCGGATGATGGGCATCGAGGACCTGCGCATGTGGGGACTTCGTGATAAAACGGTTGAATTTGAGGACGAGGCAGAGCTCGCTGGTCGCTTCCGCGCCTTGATTGACGAAGTGAAGCCGGAAACGGTCATCTCGTTCTATCCAGGATATGCCGTCCACCCGGACCATGAAGCGACAGCTCGTGCTGTCGTACGAGCACTTCAGGAGATGGGAGAGTCACGCCCTGAGTTTTTAGGTGTCGCCTTCGATCGCCGCACAGAAGAAGAACTCGGACAACCTCACGTGATCGTCGATGTGACGGAAGAGAGCGAGCAGAAAAAAGACTCTCTCTTTGCTCATCGTTCTCAGACGGAAGGTCTACTTCGCGCGATTGACAACGCAGAAAACGCCCACGTCATGGAGTTACTCCAACGTGAGCGCTTCTATCATTATCCGTTCTCATGATTCATAGGCTAGACGGGTCATATAAAGCAATGCCCCGACGGTCCCAAGACCGATTAACGTTCCGAATACTACGACGATTTGTCCCATGTTTTCACCTCTTCTAGACTATACGAACAATTCCATTCATTGGTTTCAAACACGTGCCGTTCGCACGTGTTTTTTTTTAGAAATAAAGAACGTAAATCACGATGGCCAATACGATTCGATAGACCGCGAACGGCATCAATTTCACTTTGTTGATCAACTTCAAAAAGAACTTAATCGAAATAAGCGCGAACAGAAACGCACTGATGAACCCGACGATAAACACCGGCAATGTATCGAGCGTAAAGTACGTCCATTTGCTATAAAGCGATAACGCACTCGCTCCGAACATAATGGGTACCGCCATGATGAACGTAAAATCCGCCGCTGCCCGATGACTCATCCCAAGGAGGACGCCACCTGAAATCGTCGAACCCGACCGTGAGAATCCTGGCCATAGCGAGAAACATTGAATTAGTCCGACGCCGAGCGCTTGCTTATACGTGATGTCATCGAGCGTTGCAGTCGTTTGTCGTTTCACACCTGATAAATCTGCGGCAATCATAAAGAAAGCCCCAATGACTAACCCAATCAACACCGTCTTGACCGAGAAGAGGTGTGTATCGATGTAGTCCTCGAACAATATACCGAGGACACCGGCCGGAAGCAGTCCAATCAAAATATGTATCAGATTGAATTGGCGTACTGTCTCGTTTTGCCTTATTGTGAATAGCGCCTTCGGATTCAGCAACGCTTTGAATCGGTCTCGAAAGACGACAACAACCGCTAAAATCGAACCTAATTGAATGACGATTTTAAAGGTGTTCGCCACTTCCTGACCTAAAAACTGACTCGAGTTCAACCAAAGCCCGTCCACGAGAATCATATGACCTGTCGACGAGACCGGAGCGAATTCAGTCAGCCCCTCAACGACTCCTAATAAAAAACCTACGAATAACTCATACCATTCCACGATGTTTCTCCTGTAATTCCTTTAGATTGTTCTCATCATACACTTCTCCTCACCATCTTGCGTCCGTCTTAAGACGTAAAAACAGGCATGGCTTATGGCCCATGCCTGCAAGAATTATCGTGCAGTCGCATGAACGACCCACACAACAAGTCCAATCATTGAAAACGCCAAAAATAGCGACGTTGTCGTCCCTATGATAAAGACAACCCCTAACCCGAGAATCCCAAGATGCCACAGCATCGAGACAGATGATTCCGTCGTCGCTCGAATGGATGAAGGAACTTGATGATGCAAAAGTCCATAATAGAGCGGCTCCATCGCCCCATATAGAAGTGCCAACAATCCCATGACACCAATTCCGATTGGACTCGGAAATAAGCCGATAAAGAGAAACCCGCCACCCATCATCCAACCGAATCGCTTCAACCAACGTTCCGAAGGCGCAACACGCACGATGGTTCCTGCGAATAGTTGTCCAGGTAACTGGATCAATAGCAACCCACTTGAAATGACACCGAACCAATAGATCGGAACGGACACATCGCGAGCGTACAGTTGCCAAAATTCATCGATGAAGTTAAAAGCGGATACCGCTGCCAAAAAACCGATTGTGACATAACGAAGTTGTCGGTTTGACCAAATGAATTGAAATCCTTTGAACAAATGGCGCCACGTCAAACGTTCCTCCCGCTCTCGATGAGTCGGTTCAACGAGAAATACGCTACATAGTGTCGCCATCATCAAACTCAAAATCGAGATTCCATAGTTCCACTCCAAAGGAAGGTACTGAGCCAACATACTACCACTCAATGCTGCCACCACAGCAGCCACAATCCCAATCGCGTTCAGCTTCCCAAGAACTCGTTCGAATGACGACGCTTCGTGACTTTCCTGTAAGGACTCGTATAGCAGCGCATTCTCTGCCCCACTTCGAATGACCGACCCAACGGCCGAACAGCTGATTGCGACAAAGAAACCCGTGAACGTGAACGAATACAAAATGACGATAAACGACAGCCATTCTAACGCGACACCGATTTGGACAAGTCGACGCCGTGCCGTATGGTCCGCCCATACACCAGTCGGTACTTCGAACAGAACGATGATGAGCGCATATACCATCTCTAAATAAACGACTTCCTGAATGGAGATGCCCCGTGACTCCCAGAACAGCCGTTCAATCACGTATGCGGGAATCAAGCCTTCAAACCAACGAATCCATCCTAATCGGACAACGTTTCGACGAACTTAACTAGGTGAACGTGCTCGTTTTCTCATTTGAATCTCCTCCTTACTTGTCTATTCCCGAAAACACAAAAAAACCACGAGATTCCTCTCGTGGTTTTGACGTGTTATTTCAATAAGTTGAGAATCTCGCGATTGAACGCCGGAATGTCATCCGGCTGACGGCTCGTCACAAGCTGATTCTGACAGACGACAACTTCTTTATCCGCATATTTGGCACCGGCATACTCCATGTCGACTTTAATCGATTTGTAGCCGGTCGCGTCACGACCTTCTAACGTCTTCGCCGTAATCAACAGCTGTGGTCCGTGACAGATGGCAAAGACAGGTTTTTTCGCATCCATGAAAGCTTTCGCGAACGAGACGAAACGCTCGTCCTCACGCAACAAGTCAGGAGAGAATCCGCCTGGTAAGAGAAGGGCGTCAAAATCTTCTGGCGATACATCGTCAATCGATTGATCGATGTTCACTTTCGCCTCTCCTTGCTTTCCTTCTACCGTGTTGCCTGCTTTCTTCTCGATCGTCACGACGTCATGTCCCGCATCCACCAATGCGTCACGGGGACCCGTGAATTCTACATCTTCAAACATATCTGTAATGAGCGTTGCTACTTTTGCCATGTTCTAAACACTCCTTCTGTTTGTTTTATGCACATAGGGACTGTTCCACTGGCATGAATCACTTAAACATCATTGCATGCATTCAACGGAACTTCGAGACATACGGATTGTCGCGTTCAAAGAAGCGATATGGGTAGTCACGCGCCTCGCCCGTGTTCGGAATGCCGATGCGTGGACCCGCCTCAATCACTATTCCCGTCTCACCTTCAGCAAGATAGAGCGGGTCTTGTTGGAACGAGTGACCATATAAGTCCATCGTGATCCCGAGTGCTTTCGTCAACTTCCCCGGTCCGTTCGTCTGGTCATATCGTTTCACCCCAGGACGGTTCGAAGCAATCCATTCATGTCCTTGAATCGGTTCGACGGCTCGAATCAACACGGCTTCCGGTGTACCAACCGGACCACTGACCACGTTCAAGAGCGTATGCGTATGCATTTGATACGTGTACACATGACCAGGTTGCCCGAACATGACTTCCGTCCGTTTCGTTCGACGCCCACCGAAACTATGTGCCGCTCGGTCGATGGCACCGAGGTAAGCTTCTGTCTCAACAATCTTCGCGATGATGTCACCTTCCGGATGTCGCCGCACCAAATATTGCCCGAGTAAGGCACGTGCCAAATCGAGTGTTGGTTGTTCATAAAATGCCAAATCGAGTCGCTTCATCGTTCCACCTCCGTTTTTCCTATTTTCTCAAAAGTCATATGCTGCACACAAAAAAGATGCCCTGCATAGCAGGACACCTTGACATTATGATGCGATTTTAAGTGATTCACGTTGCTTCCCCAATCGGACGTATCCCAAGATGATGGAGAAGACCGGGCTAAGCCAGAGGAAGAACGCAAATGGTGCGTATTCCAATACAGGTACACCGAGTGTCGCTGCGAAGAATGCACCGGAGACACCCCATGGAATGAGCGGGTTGATCACAGTCCCGCCATCCTCAAGTGCCCGTGACAAGTAGCGTGGGTCGATCCCGCGATCGATGAACCCTTGTTTGAACGCCTGTCCTGGCAAGAGAATCGACAAGTACTGTTCCCCTGCGAGCAAGTTAACCCCGATTGAGCTGAGGACGACTGATAGAACGGAACTTCCTGGTGACTTCAAACGCTCGAGCAACGATTCAACGATCGCTTGGAACACACCGAGTTCACGTAACAACCCTCCGAACGCAAGGGCGATCAAGACGAGGCTGACCGACCAAAGCATCGATTCAAGACCACCACGATCGAGTACCGTCGCAATCGTCTCATTCTCCACACCTGACTTGAATCCAGACTGCATGACACCGAGCCAGTTCGAGATGCTCCAGTTGCCTTGAACAAAACCTGCCGTCAATACACCTGCGAACATCCCAACGAGCATCGTCGGCAAGACCGGCATGCGGCGGAACGCAAGCACTGCGACGAGCACAGGGGCAATTAACGTGAGCCATGAGAGGTCGAAACGTCCGCTGAGCGCAGCTTGTGCTTCCGCGATTTGTGTCGTGTCAGCGCTTTGACCGCTACGTCCGAGGAACGTGAATAAAATCAGTGTGATGATAAACGCTGGGATCGTTGTCCCCATCATGAAGCGAATGTGGTCGAATAGTTTGACACCCGCCACTGCCGGCGCAAAGTTTGTCGTATCCGACAATGGGCTCATCTTGTCTCCGAAGAGCGCACCCGATACGATGGCACCTGCAGCGAGAGCTGGCGAGATCCCTAGCGCCGTCCCGATTCCGAACAAGGCGACACCGACCGTTCCGACTGTTGTAAACGCACTTCCTGTGAATGTCGATACGATCATCGTAATCAATAAGACACTCGGTAAGAACCATTCAGCGGAAATTGTATTTAAACCGATGGAGAGGATCGTCGCGACCGTCCCGGACATTTGCCATACTCCGATGAGCATCCCGATCAACAACAAAATCAACACCGGCATGATCGCTTCACGAATCCCGTTGATCATCGCCGTTTCAATCTGTTTGAAGTCGCGTGAACGATAATACGCGTATCCACCTACTATTACCATTGTGCCAAAAATCGCCATATGTGGCGTCGCTTTGGCCAAAAACATCAGTGCGAGCAAGGTGATCCCGCTCATCAACACGACGAATACAGCTTCTTTTCCTTTCATCTGCATCGACGTCCCCTCCTTTCGTTATATCATGATTATTTATTATTTCGCCTAACCGCTTAAACGCTTTTATGCACAAAAGCACGTCAGTGATGTTTTTTACTATACTCGCTTCCTTTCTCCCTGTCAAACGTCTTTTTATGATAAATTATATGCTTGAGGGTGACCTCCGGAGTTCGTAACCTCCTCCGACATCAAAACTAGCGAAAAGGAAGTGTGCTTCATGCAACACGAAAAAGCATTGGTCGTCTTCAGTGGTGGCCAAGATTCAACCACTTGCCTATTTTGGGCAAAACAACAATTCTCCCATGTGGAGGCGGTGACGTTCGCATATGGTCAACGCCACGATGCGGAAATCGAGGTCGCAAAAGAAATCGCGGCAGAACTCGATGTCCCACACCACATCCTCGACTTGTCCCTACTCGGACAACTCACATCAAATGCGCTCACGAGACACGATCTTGACATCGACAATGCGGACGTCCCAAACACGTTCGTCGATGGACGCAACCATCTATTCTTATCATTTGCGGCTGTCATGGCCAAACAACTCGGTATGCATCACATCGTGACCGGTGTATGTGAAACGGACTTTTCAGGTTACCCGGATTGCCGAGACCAATTCATTAAATCACTCAACGTGACACTTAATTTAGCGATGGATTATCCATTCGTCATCGACACTCCGCTCATGTGGCTCGATAAAAAAGAGACGTGGGCACTCGCGGACGAGCTCGGTGCCTTCGACTACGTCAAAGAACGTACGCTCACTTGTTACAACGGTGTCATCGGTTCAGGTTGTGGAGAATGTCCGGCGTGTAAGCTTCGCCAAAACGGACTCACAGCTTACGAGGAGGTGCGCGTATGAAACATGCTCCATTCCTTGCCCCGACCAGTGTCGAATCGAAACAAGAAGGGTCGCTCATCTACTGCCCGCATCGTGTTCAAATCGTCAAAGAAGTGACGTTCGACGCGGCACACCACTTATTTGATTATGATGGCAAATGTCGTGCCCTTCATGGTCACACGTATAAGCTCCAGATGGGTGTCAGCGGTTTTCTCGATAATCGCGGGATGACGCTCGACTTTGGTGACTTGAAAAAAATCTTCAAAGAAGAGCTTGAGCCATATCTCGACCATCGCTATTTGAACGAGTCACTCCCTTATATGAATACAACTGCAGAAAACATGTGCTATTGGATTTTTGAACAACTGGCGACACACCTGCCAAATGAACGCGACGTCCGCGTTGAATTCGTGCGCCTATACGAAACGCCGACGTCATACGCAGAGTTCCGCCGTGAATGGTTGGTGGAATCGTGAAAATCCCTGTTCTAGAAGTGTTCGGACCTACCTTCCAAGGAGAAGGGCGTGCCATTGGACAGAAGACGATGTTCGTCCGGACCGCCGGTTGCGATTATCGCTGTTCGTGGTGCGATTCAGCATTCACATGGGACGGTTCAGAAAAACCGGACATGCTGACGGCGGACGAGGTCACCGATCGCCTTGACGCACTCGGTGCGTACGATTACGTCACCATATCGGGTGGAAACCCGCTCCTCATCGCGGCCATGGAGAACCTCGTCGTGAAATTGAAAGAGCGTGGCGTCACACTCGCCGTCGAGACGCAAGGTAGCCGCTATCAAGAGTGGCTCACACAGATCGATGACGTGACCCTCAGCCCGAAGCCTCCTTCATCTGGCATGAAGACAAACTGGGAACAACTCGACGCCATCGTCGAACGGCTGCGCCCGGAGCAGACGACATTCAAAGTCGCTGTCTTTGATGAAGTGGACCTCGCTTACGCGAAAGAAGTACAACAACGCTATGCACCGGACGTCATGTATTTATCTGCCGGTAACCCAGAGCCAGGTGCTGACGGTGATATCACCGATGCCCAGCTCCGCCGTTTAAAACAATTGTGGGAAGACGTCGCACGCGACCCTTCATGGCAAAGCGTCCGCGTCCTGCCACAACTACACACATTATTGTACGCCAACGAACGTGGCGTCTAAGGAGAATGAACATGAGACCAGAAGACTTACAAGACCTCTCGCTCCTCGGACAGAAGAGCGTCCCTTATATTTTTGAATATACACCTGACGTCCTCGAGGCGTTCCCGAACCGTCACCCGGAGAACGACTACTTCGTCAAATTCAACGCGCCGGAATTTACGTCCCTGTGCCCAATCACAAACCAACCCGATTTTGCGACGATCTACATCTCGTATATCCCGGATGAGAAACTCGTTGAGTCGAAATCGTTGAAGTTGTACTTGTTCAGTTTCCGTAACCACGGTGACTTCCATGAGAACTGCATCAACGTCATCGGGAAGGACCTCGTCAAACTGATGGAGCCACGCTATCTCGAAGTGTGGGGCAAATTCACACCACGTGGCGGCATCTCGATCGATCCGTACTACAATTACGGAAAGCCGGGCACGAAGTATGAGAAAATGGCAGAACATCGTCTGTTCAACCATGACCTCTATCCAGAGACGGTCGACAACCGTTAATCAAAAAGTAGGCGCTCCATTGGAGTCGCCTACTTTTTTTGAAAGCGATGGATCTGTCGCTTGATTGGTTCACGGAACACTGTCGCGATGAGCGTCAATACGAGCATGATCCCGAACGCCAACGCAATTAGCGTCCAATCTCCGCTCGCGATGCTGCTTCCGAGAAAATTGTTCGCGAACGCCCCAGGAATCATACCAACGACGGTCGCAAACAGATACGCTGGTACGTTTACTTTTGCCAAACCGGAAGCATAACTGACCAAATCGAAATTGACGAGCGGGATGAGACGTAAGATGAGTACATAAAAGAATCCGTCCTCTTCGATTTTGTGCTGAATGGCTTCATAGTTCTTCGATTCAAAGTGATGCAAGAAACGGTCGCCGAAATAGATAGCCACATAATAAGCGACGAGAGCACTCAGTGTCGCCCCGATGACGGTATAGACGACACCCGGTAACATCCCGAACGCCAAACCGCCGGCGACCGATAAGACGGACGTCGGAAACAGGATGAGCGGACGAACCGTGAATAAGAGAATATAAATCAAAGGAGCCAACCAACCGAATTGAATGATATAATCCCGGATGTCCCCTGGACTTACATCAATCCATTGATAGAGGAACGTCGCTGTCCCGAACAGGAGTAGGACGAGTGCAATCATCCACTGTACCTTCCATTTTTTCATCGTCCCCCCTCCTTCCTATTTGGTTTTATTCCCGCAATCCGAGATGTCATCCATCTTTTTTCAGCCACCTCGATGTGGTACGGTTAGAGAAAGCAGAAGGAGGAAATCGATATGAACCTTGCAGATGCCCTAACATTAAAACAGTTGCTCCATGAGCAAATCGATACATTGACCGAAGAGATTGAGCACGTGGCATTCATCTCGCTCGAAGTGAATGATTCCATTCCGACGATTCAGTCTCGCTCCCTTCAAGATATCGAGATGGAACTGGAGCACATCCGTTTGGACTTACGTCAGCTCGACCGCCTCATTCAAGAAGCGAACGTCCAAGCCGTCGTTGAAACGCATGACGGTCCGCTCCCGCTCGTAGAGGCAATCGAACTCGCCATTCAGTTACGTGTCCAAGCACGTCTTTATGAGAAATTGTCATTACGTCCGAAAAAGGAATACGTGCACGGGGTTTCCGTGATCAAACACGCCTTATATGACCCGGAGCTATATCGCTTGAAAGCACGCGATATTAAGAAACGAGCCATTCGAATCGAAAGTGCCATCCAGGTTGTCCGCTACCAGACCGATATTGACTTTGATGCTTCACGATATATGTAAAAAAGCGAAGGGGTTCCTTCGCTTTTTTACATATGGTCATGGTGATTGTGGTGGATATCATGATGGTTCGATGAAGAAGAACGGTGACGTGGTGGGGCCTCATCGGCAAATTTTTCCCCGTCTAAAATGCCGAGACGCTTGTATTGACGGTCGAGCCGCTCTTTCGTCTCCTCGCGAACGGATCTTGACTCCATCACCAATTGATAGCACCCGAGTGCGACTCGGAACGGTTCCATCCGTGTCCGTTCAATCGAGAAAGAATCGACACCCCGTAAATAGTCTGCCAATCGCTCAGCCGTATCATCGTCCGGATCATCGGCGAGCTGCGAGGCGAATCGTTGTAAGTCTTTCAACGTGCTCGATGTTTTGGAATGATGAAAAATCGTTTTAACGAACGCAAAAATAATCAGACCGAAAATAACCATGAACACGATAGGGAACACAGCAAACACCCCCGTAAAGAATGAGTCCCCCATGGAGTCACTAAACGGATCTCCGCCAAATCCAAACACTGTCATTTCAAATTCCCCCTTTTTCTTTATGTACGTTCATTCAATCGAATCGGTTTCATCAAAAAACCGCGATCATTCGACCGCGGCATCCATTCAACTTTTCAATTGTTTCTCCATCATGATACGCGGCTCGCCGTCTTCGGTGTAGGCGCCCATGATGTCATATCCGCAAAGGAGATTCAAGATGATGACCCCTTTGTTTGTATTGCGTGCTTTCGTCCGAATCGAATGGAATCCTTGCGCTTCGACCCACTCAAGTTGCGTGTCCATCAGCTTGCGACCGATGCCATGCTTTTGAAAGTCTGGGTGTACGCCGCCCGCCCAGCTATAAAACCGATAAGGCTCTGCCTCATAACCGATTTTAAAGCCGACCAGCTGATCTTCTGAGAATGCTAAGAGCACTAACGGATTGGCGTGTCGATACAGGCGCTCTTTAAATCGTAGCTGATCGAGGTCACCATATAACGTGCGGTACAGCCGGAAGAAGTCCTCTTCAAAATCTTTAAAGTTGTTCGTCACATCTTTTACGATAAATGAACTCGTCGTACTCATCGTGCCATCCCCTTTCAGTTTCTGGACAAAGATTCCGTACGTCTGTTCTTTTCGCCGTTCATTCTGAATTTCCTGTCTCCCGTTCGAAAGCTGTGACACCTTTTTGTTTATATAGTCCGAGCGTACGCTTCGGTAAGCTCTTGACCATCCAGTCTTTGAAGATGCGCGCTTGATCTTCAACAGGCAGTTCATAGTCATCCGTCACGATATGACGTGACCGTGTCGTGACATCATACAAAGAAATTGCAGCCGCCACCGAGATGTTCAAACTTTGTACGTATCCTTGCATCGGAATGACAAAGTTCCCGTCCGCCTTGTTGAGCGCTGCCTCCGAGACGCCACTATGTTCGTTCCCGAATAGAAGAACGGTCGGCTTCGACACATCCACTTCTTCGAGCGGAATCGCTTCCTCGCTTAGCGCCGTCGCATATACTTGGTAACCACTTTCTTTTAAAGCGTCAATCGCTTCTTCAATCGACCCGTGCTCCACGACGTCCACCCAGCGATCGGCGCTTTTGGCGATAATCGAGTTCGGTTTGAACTTTGCCCGCCCTTCGACGACATGCAACGTTTGTACCCCGAACGCATCGGCTGAACGCAACACAGCGGATTGGTTATGCGGATCGTCCACACCTTCCGTCAAAATCGTGATATGGTTCGTTCGTGTATTCAACACTTCATACATCCGTTTAATGCGGTCTGGCATGAGCATTTCATAGAGAGGAAGATCGTCCTCCTGCAATACACCCTTCTGCAATAACTCTTCTTTCAATTCAATCTGCTCGTCCTTCGTCAAAGCAGATGTGGTCTGTCTCCAACCCATCTTTCTCGCTCCCTTCAACCTATCATATTGTAGCTAGATTCGATTCGACTGACAAGTTCACTTCATATCTGTCGTTTTCCATCAAAAAATGAAAACAAATGAAAATAGCGAAAACGGTTGCATGAATTCATGCAATCGATTACAATCATTTATGCAAGCGATTGCACTATTGGCAAACACAAAAATAGATAAAACTCCCTCACAGGAAGGAAGCGTATAGCATGAAACAATTGATCTCATTCGATTTCTGGCAAAAACTCGGTAAGGCCTTGATGGTCGTCATCGCCGTTATGCCAGCTGCCGGTTTAATGATTTCCATCGGTAAATTGATTGGAATGTCAGCCGGAGATGTCGGTATTTTATTAACAACAGCTCGCATCATTGAAGATTTAGGTTGGGGCATCATCGTCAACTTACATATCCTCTTCGCAGTCGCGATTGGTGGTTCGTGGGCAAAAGATCGTGCAGGTGGTGCGTTCGCAGCACTTCTCGCCTTCATCTTGATCAACCGTGTCACAGGTGCCATCTTCGGTGTTAACGGTGCCATGCTTCAAGATCCGGAAGCGACAATCGAGTCACTCTTCGGTGCAAACCTTGTCGTCGCTGACTACTTCACATCTGTACTCGGCTCACCTGCCCTCAACATGGGTGTGTTCGTCGGGATCATCGCCGGTTTCCTTGGTGGTGCACTATACAACCGTTTCTACAACTTCAACAAATTGCCGAACGCCCTCTCGTTCTTCAACGGGAAGCGCTTCGTACCGTTCGTCGTCATTCTTGGTTCAGTCGTTGCTGCCATCGTTCTATCGATTGTATGGCCAACGATTCAAGGTGCGCTCAACAGTTTTGGTGAGTGGATTGCCACATCACGCAACACGGCTCCAGTCCTCGCTCCGTTCATTTATGGTGCGCTCGAACGTCTTCTCTTGCCGTTCGGTTTACACCACATGCTCACTGTTCCAATGAACTATACGGAACTTGGTGGAACGTACACGATTTTAACTGGCGCGACAGCTGGGTCAGTCGTTGCCGGACAAGACCCGCTCTGGTTGGCATGGGTAACAGACCTCGTCAACTTACGTGCCGCTGGTGATACAGCTGCATACAACGCCCTTCTCGCTGATGTCGTTCCGGCTCGCTTCAAAGTCGGTCAAGTCATCTTGTCATTCGCTGCTTTGATCGGTGCCGCATATGCGATGTACCGTAACGTCGATGCTGAGAAGAAAGCACAATACAAGCCGATGTTCTTGTCAGCTGGACTCGCTGTCTTCTTGACAGGTGTCACAGAACCAATCGAGTTCATGTTCATGTTCGTTGCGCCAGTCCTTTATGTGGTTTACGCGCTTATGGCCGGTGCTGCCTTCGCCTTGGCAGATATCATCGACCTACGTATCCACGCCTTCGGTGCGATTGAACTCTTGACGCGCATCCCGATGATTGTCAAAGCGGGACTACTTCAAGACTTGATCAACTTCGTTCTCGTCTCTGTAGCATTCTTCTTCCTCAACTTCGGTGTGTTCAATTTCTTCATCAAGAAGATGAACTTGCCGACACCAGGACGTAACGGAAACTACATGGAAGAGACGACAGAGAAGTCATCTGTGGCAGGTAACGAACAAGTCATGGGGATTATCGCCCTTCTCGGTGGGGAAGAAAACATTGAAGATGTCGATGCATGTATGACTCGTCTTCGTGTGACCGTTAAAGACGTCACACTCGTCTCTGACGAACAAGATTGGAAGAAAAATGGCGCCATGGGTCTTATCGTGAAAGACCGTGGAGTCCAAGCCATCTATGGCCCGAAAGCCGACGTATTGAAATCAGACATTCAAGACGTCATCGGTGCATAATCTACTGGCCAACTCGCTCAAGAGTTGGCCTTTTTTCTAAAGGAGGACTATCGTGAATATTTTAACGCTCAATTGTCACGCCTGGTTAGAAGACCGTCAACAAGAAAAGATTGACGCCATCGTCGAACGCATCGCGAGTGAAGAGTACGACCTCATCGCGCTTCAAGAAGTCAATCAACATAAAGAGGCCCCACTGATCTACGGAAACATCCGTGAGAACAACTTCGCACACGTCCTCGTCGAGCGCTTAAAAGAGTTGGACGTCCACTATCACATGACATGGGACTTTGCCCATTATGGATACGATATTTACGAGGAAGGCGTCGCCATCCTGTCGCGCACACCGTTCCTATCAACAGAATCGTTCTTTGTATCGAAGACGACGGACCCAGACAACTACAAGTCTCGTAAGATCGTCAAAGCCATGATTGCAGGCGCAGATGCTCCAACGACTATTTACTCGTGTCATCTCGGATGGTGGCATGATGAAGAGGAGCCGGTGAAACACCAACTCGATGAACTGATTCGTCGCATCGAGCATGACGACCATGCCCTTCTACTTGGCGACTTCAATAACGATGCCTTCATTCGAGGAGAAGGATACGATTACTTGATGGAGAATGGACTCCAAGATTTGTTCCATCTCGCAACAGAACGGGAAGGCGATGCGACGGTACAAGGAAAAATCGCCGGATGGGACGAAAATAAAAAATCACTTCGCATTGATTTGATGTTAACGAATGCACCGATTCATGTTTCTCGCCATGCGGTCGTCTTTGATGGTGAGAACGGACCGATTGTCTCCGACCACGCCGGTGTTGAAGCCACTGTGTTTTGGCGCTAATTCGCCTTTTTCTCCTTACTTGGGAGAAAAGGGTTTTTCTTTTGGAGAAAATCTTGTAACGTGATAGAAGACTGATGTCTAACTACTAATGAATGAGATAGAAAGAAGTGTTTGAATATGAAGACAAGCTCGCTCAGTCGAAGCGACTGGACTTTAGTATTATCCTTATCCTTATTAACCTTCGTTCTCGGAACGAGTGAATTTGTCATCGTCGGGATTTTGCCCGATATCGCAAACGGGTTATCCATTTCGATCGCGACGGCCGGGAGTCTCGTATCGGCATTCGCCATCAGTTTTGCCGTCGGCACACCAATCACCATGTCTTTGACGAGCCATCTTCCTAAACGCAAATTGATGCTTGGCCTGACGATTCTCTTCACTGTCCTGAACTTGTTAAGCAGCCTGGCACCGATGTATGAGTGGTTACTCCTCTTGCGTATGTTGACGGCCGTCGTCACAGGTGTCTTGATCTCACTTGCCATGCTTGTCGCCAGTGAAAGTGTCCCACCGACAAAGCGTGGGGTCGCCGTATCCTTTATTTTTGGTGGATTCACGATGGCGAACGTGTTCGGCGTTCCAATCGGGACATTCATCGGACAACAGGCAGGCTGGGAATCTACGTTTTGGTTAACGACTGCACTTGGTGCAGTCGCCTGGATTGCCATTTACCGCGTCTTGCCGAACCAATTGTCTCAAGAAAAGGCGTCACTTCGTGAACAACTGACATTGCTGACGAATCCACGCATCTTGATCGCCTTCCTGATTCCAGCGTTCGGTTTCGGGGCAACGTATGTCGTTTATACGTATCTCGTGCCGATTTTAAAAGATGTACTCGGTGTACCGGTCGCTTGGGTCAGTCCGATTTTATTCGCATACGGATTCATTTCGATTTTCAGTAATATCGCTGCCGGAAAGATCGCCAGTCACAATCCAATCGGACGCTTACGGTTCGTCTTTCTCGTCCAGGCGTTCGTCTTGGCCGCGCTATTCGTGACAACGTCGAATGTGACGCTCGGTCTTCTCAATATCGCACTCATGTCGTTCATGGCGATTTTATTGACGACATCGACTCAGATTTATTTGATCGATTTGGCAGAGAAGTTCAATCCGAATGCCAAAGGTCTCGCCTCGTCACTTATGCCCGTGGCGAGTAACGTCGGGATTGGACTCGGTTCCGCTCTCGGTGGTGTCGTCTATGCGACGAGCCCCATCATGACGCTCGCACTTGTCGGCGGTCTGGTCGCCCTCGTCACAGCCGCGTTGACCGCAGTCAGTTATTCGCTTGATCAACGCTAAAACGTGTGCACCTTCATCGAGGTGCACACGTTTTTTATAACCATTCGAGAATCGCTGATAGGACTTCGTCCAATTGTTCTTTCGATGTGAGCGGACTTTCCTGATCTCCTTTTTGTGGACCATACATTCCGAAGTTTGCATGATTCCCGCCTTCAATTTGTACGAATTGGCTATCTTCAGGGAGGTCGCTTCGACTCGCCTCGATGTCTTCTGGGACAGCCAATCCATCCAATTCACCAGAAATCGATAGTACACGTAAGTCGCTATCGACCATCGAACTGATCGGATACGAAGCGAGGAAAATGACACCCTCTACCAATTCTTGATGCTCCAGTGCATACCCCGATGCCGCCGAACCTCCGAGTGAATGACCGGCCACGATCCAGCGTTCAATCTCCGGATGTGCTTCGATGATTGGAGCTGCCGCATCGATATCTAAAATACCTAAATTGAGACGAAGCGACGGAATGGCGACAAAGACACCCTCTTCCGCTAATCGTGTTCCGTAATAGGCATACGCCTCTTTCTCGACTTTCGCCCCTGGATAAAGAATGACACCGACCTCACTCGTCGTATCTCCAAACTCGAGACGGTTGTCGACCACTTTCCCCTCTTCGGCATACTGTGTCGCTTCATCGGTCGGTCCATACGTGAACTGTGTCCAAATCAAAAAGCCTGCTACCGCGACAACAAGCAATCCTACGATTGAGAGTGCGGCCCACTTGAAGAATTTCTTCATTATATAGCCTCCATTTGCATCCACTTCCTCATAACGTTACACTAATAAGAAAAAGCATGATCAGGGGGACACCATGACCAGAAGTAATGTAACCACGACGATTCAGTGGTTTATTTTTATTTTAGCTACAAATATTGTACCACCACTCTCCATCGCCGCCTTGTTTGAACTTTCGCCAGATGAGACGATGACCTTCATATCCCGCTCACTCTTCATCTTCGCACTCTTTAGCATCATCCAGACGTTGCTCGGACATCGCCTCCCGATACTTGAAGGACCCGCCGGCATTTGGTGGGGCGTCTTCACCTTATACGCATCCATCGGACCCGCCTTATACGGAAGTCAACAAGAGACGTTGCAGGCACTTGGATTTATGTTGTTCTTAAGCGGAATCCTCGGTGTGCTATTGACCGTCACCGGTATCTTAAGACGCATGCTTGCCCTGTTTACACCTCAAGTACTCGGCGTCTATATGATTTTGCTCGTCCTTCAATTATCAGGGGCCGTCATTAAAGGTGGCTTCGGTGTGACGGAAGACGGAATCAACATCGTCCAAGCCGTCGCGACGGCTGGTCTCGTCTTGTTCGCACTCACGCTCGAACAAAGTCGCTTTAAACAATACGGACTCGTCATGACGCTTTTCGTCGGGTTCGGATTATTCCACTTGCTCGACCTCGGAAATCCAATCGTCCGCTCGGAATCGTTCTTCCTCGTCCCGGAACTTCTTCCATTCGGAAACTGGGTATGGGATTGGAACTTGTTACCGACGGCTTTCGTCATCACCTTGCTTCTCATGACGAACGTCCTCGCGAACATCAAGTTGATCGAACGCATTGTCAGCTCTCGTGAAAAACGAGAAGTGAAAGGAAACGTTCCCGCGTCTGGTGTCGCCAGTGGGGTCAGTCAAATCGTGGCCGGTCTGTTCGGGACACCGGGTCCTGTCGCGATCTCCGGGACGGCCGGATTCCTCTCTTCGACGGAGAGCGTCCAGCGCGCCCCTCATTTGATTGCCCACGCCCTCATGATGGGATTAGCACTCATCGGACCATTCGTCTCGTTGATTGCGAGCATCCCGGCTGCTGTCGGCTATGCAATCGTGACACCACTTATCGCGACGATGATCATCATCGGAATCAATGAGGCCGCCTTCGAATTAAAACAATCGACGGCTTCCCTTACGGTCGGTCTCCCGCTCGTCATCGGTGCCGGGGCGATGCTCTTGCCTCCAGGTTCGATGAATGATTTGCCACCGCTCCTTGCGACCGTCTTCTCAAACGGACTCGTCCTCGGAACGATCGTCGCTTTGACGACAGCTATCTTAAGTAAAATCAAGGATTAAAAAAAGAACTGACCAATATCGGTCAGTTTTTTTCACGTACATGCATATGGTAACGGGCATCGTGCGGTAACACGGCACCTTCTTCTTGTTCGAAATGCGCACGGTCTTTCCAGTATCGCACCCCCGACAACGTATCACGGTAAAGGGCACGCTGTAGCGCCTGTTTCGCCGTGACAGCTGTGCCGTCATCGTTTTTCAACTCGAGCCCCATCAACTTATAGCCAATGGTTTGTCCGCCTCGACTCATTTGGCAAGCTTCCATCGCGTATGTGAGCAGTGTCGGTGTGACGACTGCATGCATGAACTCGCTCTTCACTTTCTTTCGCACGAGTTGCTCCACGCCATAGCTGACGAGCCCTGCGATGACACTGTCAATCAAGACTGCTTTCGTTCGTTTCTTCGTCAATGAGTTCATCGGCTCATCCTCTGCATCATCCCCGACGTCAACACTTCGATCCCTTCGCCTTCTTCAGACGCCATGATCAACGCACGTGCGACATGCAGCGCTTGAATCGGTGCGACTTCTGGTGCCTTTTGCACTAACAGTGACTGGAACGGGCGACTGATGACCTCAGCCGCTTTTTCCCCGAGTCGGAATGAATCACGCTCGCCGAGTAACAAAGAAGGACGCGCGATAATGAGATGATGGAAGTTGAAGATGCGCAATCCGTTTTCAAGCTCCCCTTTTACCCGGTTGTAAAAGAAAGACGAACGTAACGATGCGCCTTGTGCCGATACGACCGCATAGCGTGTCGCACCGTGTGCCTTGGCGATACGAGCGACTTCAAGCGGCAACTCCAAATCAACTTGCTTGAACGCTTCTTGTGAGCCAGCGACCGCGATCGTCGTGCCAAGTGCACAATAGACGTCATCGATATGTGGAAGTGCCGCATCCATCTCCTCGAATCCGACGACCTCGTGTAGTTTCGGATGACTCCATCGCTTCGAGCGACGGACGACAATCCAGACCGACTCATAACGGTCACTCTCTAACAGCTGTTCTACCAATTCGCGGCCAATCAAGCCGGTCGCGCCTACGACAAGTGCAGTTTTCCCCATTCGTGACTCCTCCTAGACTACTATTTCCTTCAGTCTAGCTGACTTGTCGTTCTTCGGCAATGATCGTCGTGGGACGGAAACGGTCCATCATACGGAAGAATCCGTTTAATAGGAGCGCCGTGAACGATCCTGCCACAATGGCACTATCTGTAAACAATTGAAGCCATTCCGGCATGTTGGCGACGATTGCCGGGTTAGCGGTGATACCGAGTCCGACACCAATCGAGAGTGCGATGGTAATCAAATTCTCGTTTTTCGAAAAATCGACCTGACTCAGAATCCGAATGCCGGAAGCGGCGACCGTTCCGAACATGACGAGCATCGCTCCACCTAAAACAGGCTTTGGAATCAATGTCGTGAACGTGGCGACTTTCGGAAGGAAACCGAGCAAGATGAGTAACCCACCTGTCCAGAAGATGACACGGCGCGATTTTACACCAGACAATTGAACAAGTCCGACATTTTGACTGAACGTCGTGTACGGAAAGCTGTTGAAAATCCCTCCGAGAATCGTCGCGACGCCTTCCGCACGATACCCTTTCGTCAATTCGTTCGCACCAATCGGCTTTTTCGTGATATCGCTGAGCGCCAAGAATACACCTGTCGATTCAATCATCGAAATAATGGCGACGAGCGTCATGACGAGGATGGCAGACACATCGAATGTCGGCATCCCAAAGTAGAACGGTTGAACCATTTGGAACCATCCCGCTTCACGGACAGGACTGAAGTCCACGAGACCGAGCGAAGCAGCAACCCCCGTTCCGATGAGGACGGCAAAGAGGACAGCAGCGGCGCGTGTGAAGACAGTACCGACACGGTTCAAGATGAGAATGAGTAAAATCGTCAAACCACCTAATCCGAGATTCTGCATCGATGCGAATCCAGGCTCACCTGGCATCCCGCCACCGATGTCATTGATAGCGACCGGAATCAGTGAGAGACCGATGATCGTCACGACCGAACCGAGAACGACCGGCGGGAAGAAACGTGCGAGCTTCCCGACAAATCCCGAAATGAGGATGACGATGAGACCACTGGCAATCAAAGCGCCATAAATGGCCGTAATCCCATTTGCGCTTCCGATGGCGATCATCGGACCGACCGCCGTGAACGTACATCCGAGGACGACCGGCAATCCAACACCCGTAAAGCGTGTCGTCCATACTTGTAAAAGCGTCGCCACCCCACACATGAATAAATCAATTGCGACGAGATAAGCGAGCTCGGTCGGACCAAGCCCGATGGCACCACCGACGATGAGCGGAACGATGGCTGCTCCCGTGTACATGGCGAGCAGGTGCTGAAACCCGAGACTTGCCGTCTTAAATGTATTCATCGAACGACCTCCACGAATGAGATGTGGTCTTTCTCTAATTTCGCGATACGTGCCAACGATTCGACGCGATAACCACGCTCAATCAGTTTATCGCGCCCTGGTTGGAACGATTTTTCGATGACGATTCCAACACCTGCCACTTCTGCACCTGCCGCTTCGACGAGTTGTGTCAGTCCGAGTGCCGCTTCCCCGTTCGCGAGGAAGTCATCGATGACGAGAACGCGTTCGCCTGGTAAAACGAAGCGCCGGCTCAAGCTGATGCGGTTCGTCTCCTGTTTCGTGAACGAGTAGACATCCGCTTCGACGAGGTCGTCTTGGAGCGTCAGCGATTTCCGTTTACGCGCGAATACGAACGGGATGCCCATCTCAAGCGCTGTCATCATCGCTGGCGCAATCCCACTCGATTCGAGTGTGACGATTCGGTCGATTTGAGCGTCTTTGAAACGTTCTGCGAACTCTTTTCCGATGGCTTGCATGAGTGCGGGATCGATTTGATGATTCAAGAAAGCGTCAACTTTCAACACTTGGTCGGATAAGGCCCGACCCTCTTCACGGATTTTGTCTTCTAACTGCTTCATTGTTGTTCCCTCCATTAAAAAATGCGATTCGTCACCCCTAATCGGGAGGCAACGAACCGCATGGAAATCAACGACAGCATACGACAAGCGCCACCCGTAGTCGAACCATTTACGGTAGTTCGGTAGAGACTTGCGGACCATATTTCCGCTGATATACGAGTGCGAATCTATTTTTATAAGATAGACCTTATTGTAGACGAGCTGACGAGAAATGCAATAGGTTGGAATCAAACGGTGAAATGTTCGATTTTTCTGAAACTGCTGTATACTGTATGTATTGGATATGAGAGAGGAGCCCTGCCCTTATGAAGTTATTCGTATTAGGCGCAACCGGTCGGACCGGACATCAATTCATCGACCAAGCCATCGAGCACGGTCATGACGTCACCGCATTCGTACGTGAACAGAAAAAGTTGATTCGGACCCCACAACTTGAAATCATCGAAGGCGACTTATATGACATCGATGCGTTAACAGAAGCGATGCACGGTCATGATGCGGTCATCAGCTGTCTCGGAACGGATTTGAGCGATCCGGACTTTTTAGCGAGTGTCACGGACAAGCTTGTTCCCGCGATGAAGACGAATGGTATCTCACGCGTCGTCTATTTGGCTTCAGCCGGAATCGACAATGAGATCCCGGGACTTGCAGGGAAAGCTATTACGTTCATGCTCCGGAAACCGCTACGTGATCATCGGGCAGCCGTGGACCTATGGCGCAACTCGTCATTCGATTATACGATTGTGCGCCCGATGCAATTGACGGACGGTCCTCGCACCTCGACGTATCGTACGGCCATCGACGAGGTACCGGATAACGGGAAACACATCTCACGGGCAGATGTCGCCCAGTTCATGCTTCACGCCATCGAAGAGAATGAACATGTACGGGAGTCGGTCGGACTGGCGTACTAATTTGATTGGATTCATGCTACAATATCGGGTAGTTTACTTTGAAAGGAACGAAAACGAATTATGAGTATATTAACGGTACAAAACTTGAGCCACGGCTTTGGTGACCGCGCTATTTTGAACGATGTCTCTTTCCGCCTCTTAAAAGGGGAACACATCGGTCTCGTCGGAGCGAACGGTGAAGGAAAATCGACGTTCATGAACATCATCACACGCAAACTGCAACCGGATGAAGGGAAAATCGAATGGGCGAAAAATGTCCGTGTCGGTTACCTCGATCAACATGCGGTGCTCGAGCGCGGGATGACGATTCGCGACGTCTTGAAAGGTGCTTTCCAATACTTGATTGACATGGAGACGCGCATCGGCGAACTCTACATGGAGATGGGTGACGCGACACCTGAACAGATGGAAGACATGCTCGCTGAAGTCGGTGAACTTCAAGAGACGCTCGACTCAAATGACTTTTATATCATCGATGCGAAAGTAGAAGAAGTCGCACGCGGTCTCGGTATTTTAGATGTCGGTCTCGACCGGGACGTCACGGATTTGTCAGGTGGGCAACGTACGAAAGTATTGCTTGCGAAGTTGCTTCTCGAGAAGCCAGATATCTTGCTCCTCGATGAGCCGACCAACTATTTGGATGAAGTGCATATCGAGTGGTTGAAACGCTACCTCCAAAACTATGACAATGCCTTCATCTTGATCTCACACGATATCCCGTTCTTAAATAGCGTCATCAACTTGGTCTACCATATGGAAAACCAAGAGTTGAACCGCTACGTCGGGGACTATGACAAGTTCATGGAAGTGTACGAGATGAAACGCTCGCAACTTGAAGCCGCTTATAAGCGTCAACAAGCCGAGATTGCTGACTTGAAAGACTTCGTCGCCCGAAACAAGGCACGCGTCTCGACACGAAACATGGCGATGTCACGTCAGAAGAAACTCGATAAGATGGATGTCATCGAATTGAGTGCGGAGCGTCCGAAACCGGAATTCCGCTTCCTGCAGGCCCGCACGTCGGGACGCCTCATCTTTGATGCGAAAGGTCTCGTCATCGGATACGACGAGCCGCTCTCACGTCCGCTCGACCTTCAGATGGAGCGCGGTCAAAAGATTGCCCTCGTCGGAGCGAACGGAATCGGGAAGACGACGCTCTTAAAGAGCTTGCTTGGATTGATCAATCCGCTTGAAGGAACAGTTGAGCGCGGTGAGTTTCTTGAGATGGGTTACTTCGAACAAGAAGCGGCAACGAGCAACAACACATGTATTGAAGAGATTTGGAGCGAGTTCCCATCGCTCAACCAACAGCAAGTACGCGCGATGCTCGCGAAGTGCGGACTCATGACGAAACACATCGAAAGTAAGATCTCCGTCCTCAGTGGTGGTGAAAAAGCGAAAGTTCGTCTTTGTAAACTCCTCAACAACGAGACAAACCTTCTCTTACTCGATGAGCCGACGAACCACTTGGACGTCGACGCGAAGGAAGAGTTGAAGCGTGCGTTGAAAGAGTACAAAGGAAGTGTCCTCCTCATCAGTCACGAACCAGAATTCTATGAAGATATCGTCACAGACGTCTGGAACTGTGAGTCGTGGACAACGAAAGTATTTTAATTCAGTAAAGGACGTGTCGTATGGCGACCCCAATTCAAACGAATGAACGGATTATTTTGTATGACATTATCCGAGGGTTTGCCCTCTGCGGCATTTTCCTCGTCAATATCCCGAGTATGCTCGGGAGCGACTGGATGTTCGGTCGTCCCGATTATTATGGGAGCGACTTGTTCGTCCGCACGCTCTTTGACTTGTTCGTGCAGACGAAGTTTTATACGATTTTCTCCCTCTTATTCGGGATCGGCTTTTCGATTTTCCTCGAGCGTTCTTACGCTCGTGGCGAATCGGTCAGTCGTTACATACGCCGGATTTTGATCCTCTTCTTGTTCGGTCTCGCGCACTTGGCGATTTGGTCAGGTGATATCCTCCATACGTACGCGATGTGGGGCTTATTGCTTCCCCTTTTCTATAAGTTGAGCAACCGTGCCATTCTGACGTGGGCATGGAGCTTGTTGATCGGAAGTATCCTTCTGTTGTATGGAACTTCCGCGTTGAGTGAATGGAGCATGGGTGGAAGCTATTATGGCGGCATCCCGTTCCCTGATGTATTCAATCAAGGGTTTGGTGCCTGGTTCGATTATCGATATTCCATCGAAATCTTTAACGCCTTCTCCAACTCGTTCGTTGTCGGTTTCGAGATTCTCAGTCTATTCTTATTCGGACTGTATATCGGACGTGAACGAAAACTTCTGACGTGGCGTCTAGAAAGCTTGATGCGCACGGCCATCATTTGCGCCGTCCTCGCCCTTCCATTCTTCGGCGTGATCATTTGGCATCATTACGGTGAAGGGTATGCATACTTCTGGCTAAACTTGTTCGCCGTCTTGATTTCCGGGAAGTTACTCGCCACGACTTACGTCTGCCTGTTCACGGTAGCCGTTCGTAAAGGTCGTACGTTCGCGCCACTTCAAGCACTCGGACGGATGGCACTCACGAATTATTTGACGCATACGCTGATCGTTTTCTTACCGGTGATCGCACTTGGTGCGTATGGAGCGCTCTCTTTAACCGAAGGGTTATTCCTCAGCATCGCCATTTTGATTGTCCAGGCGTTCTTCTCGATGTGGTGGCTGAAGAATCACCGTTACGGACCGTTTGAGAAGCTATGGCGTTTAGGGACATATGGAAGACAAACGAAATCATCCTAAGATCGGACTTCATTGTCCGGTCTTTTTTAAACAAAAACTGCAGACGAATGAACGTCTGCAGTTCCGCTCGAGGCTAAGGCTTCGACTTTTTATTTTGTTGCCGCTTCAGTTAAAACCGGCACGATTTGCTTCTTACGTGAGACCACGCCTGGAAGTGTTGCCAATCCGTTTTGAAGCGTCACGTTGAACGCTTGTTCGAAGAGTTCTGGTTTTGGTCCGACGACAATCGCTTCTGAATCGTTCGTCAAAATGTTCGTGATGGCAAAGACGAACAAGTCTAAGTTTTTCGCTGCAACCGTGTTGGCGATCGCCGCTTCGACTTCCTCTTTACGGTTCAAGACATCATTCGCATCGACCGTGTTCACTTGCGCGATCTCGACACGATAGTCGCCCATTGCGAATTCTTTCGCATCGAGTGAGATGAGCTCTTCAATCGTTTTTTGGCTAAGGTCTGCACCGGCTTTGAGCATTTCAAGCCCGTATGCTTCCGCATCGACGCCAGCAATCTCAGCAAGTTCTTTCGCTGCTTTGATATCCTCATCCGTGCATGTCGGTGATTTGAAGAGAAGTGAGTCCGAGATGATAGCAGAAAGCATCAAACCGGCCATATCCGATGCGATTTCGACACCGTTCTCTTTATACAACTTCAACAAAATCGTCGCTGTACATCCGACTGGCTCGGCACGATAGTAGAGCGGGTCTGCCGTTTGGAAGTTCGCGATGCGGTGGTGATCGATGACCTCAAGAATTCGCACGTCTTCGATGCCGTCTGCACTTTGCTGGAACTCGTTGTGGTCGACTAAGATGACTTCTTCTGCCTCACCTGTTACGCTTTCAATCAAACGTGGTGCTTTCACGCGGAAGTGATCGAGTGCGTATTGCGTTTCTCCGTTCACTTCACCGAGTCGGACCGCTTCTGCGTCCATTCCTAATTTCTTTTTCAACTCGGCATAGGCGAGCGCTGATGTGATGGTATCGGTATCTGGATTTTTATGTCCGAAGACTAGTACTGTACTCATGTCTCATTCTCCTCACTAAATAGTTTTCCCTTATCCATTATAACGTCCACGGCATTTCTTTCAATTCCCCAAACAAAAAGAGCCGTGTCGGCTCTTATGATTGTTCGTCTTCATCTGTCTCTTCGAGGTCGGAATGATCTCCTTTTGAATCTTCTTCATGGGAGATATCCGGTTGATCTCGTTTCAACTTTTCTTTTTCTTCTTGTTCACGCTTTTCTTTGTCTGACATATCGTGTCATCCTTTCGAAAATCCGACTTGTCGTAATCTGTTCCCCAAGCCAGATTTCGTCAAACGACATTTCATCAAACGTAAACAAACTGAAACGTCAGGCTTGAACGAAGACGATTTCTTCTCCGCGAAGTTCGACTTTCACGTCTTGTCCTTGGAACAACCACTCATCTTGTTCCGCCACAACGAAACGAATGCCGTCTTCTTCGGTCTCAACAGCCGCATTGTTCACGTCTTCTGTGATGACTCCCACGGAGAAACCGTGCGTCAAGTCTGTCGAACCCCCGTATTTTGCAAACAAACGAACCGTTTGACCCGCTTCGACTTCCATTTCTTCTTTGAACCATTGGAGCGCTTCTTCTGTTACTTGAATCTTCATAACATTTCCTCCTCTCGACTACTTCTTTCATTCTAAACGTTTCAAAAGAGTCGAGCGAGGATGTTGCCTAAAGTGTCATTCCCGCTTGATAGCTGACGGTCATCCCGTGGATCTCTGGAATGGCTCCGTTCATTTCAGCGAGCGTCGTTTCAAACAGTTGACGACCAATCTGTTCATTCGGAGAAAGCATCGTCGACAGTCCGAATGCCCGACTAATCGGATGTCCGTCAAACCCCAGCATGGCAGCTTCCTCAGGAATTGCGACGTGCCGTCGTTGCATCTCCCCCAAAAATCCAAGAGCGACATAATCCGACGAGAAAAAGAGCGCTCGAGGACGCTCTTTTTGAGAGAGGAACGTTTCAGCTAACCGAATACCGTCCTCACTCGTCAAATAACCGGTCCAAATCCATTGCTCACGCGCATGCGCTACTTCATCGAAATAGGCTTGCTGACGCGCAAGGGAGCTCGGACTATGGCTTCTTGACAAGATGATTCCAATCTCTTCATATCCATGCTCTTGCAACACATGAATACCTGATACGAACGACGCATAATGGTCGACATGGATAGACGAAATCGTCTCCGGTGCGCCGACGGTCGCTACGGCAATCGGTCCGTACGCACGATACGTCTCCATTTCCTTAAAGGACATCTCGTGCGACAAGACGATCGCCCCATCGACTTCGCGATGCTTCAGTAAATCGAGTGCTTGTCGCTCCTCACTCAGCTTATACTCCGTCTGCCACATGACGAGTCGGTAATCGTGCTCGAGGGCCGCTTTCGCAAGCCCGTTGACGAAGAGACCGTAATACGGATGATCCATATAAGGTAAGATGACGACGACACGTTGTGTTTTCCCCGTCGACAACGTCAGCGCCTGTTGATTTCGCAAATACCCGAGTTCTTTCATCGCCGCATGGACACGGGTCCGTTTTTCCTTCGATACGTACGGATGCTCGTTCAACACGCGCGAGACCGTCGTCACCGATACATCAGCGTGCTTCGCGATATCTCGAATGTTTGCCATTCGTCCCACCTCAACTTGTCAGTCTTTGCATATAGTGTACCCACTCTGCTTGCTGACTGTCACCTCTTTCGACGACTTGACTTCGAATCGCTTGAACGAGACGGAAGCGCTCCTCTAACGGTAAGTGAAGAAACTCTTCCCGGAAACGGGTACACAACATTTTTCCAAACGGCGTATACAACTGATTGATGACGAGTTCATATACGATTCCACTGCACCAGATTTTCCACGTTTTCGGTTTCATATCGGTTCCCCTCCCTTTGTCTATACCGTATCTTCTGAAACGCGTTTCAGAGCAAGGCCTTTTTTGAAAAAAGTTTATTTCCGAACATTATTTATTCGTAACTTTCATTTTTCATGTTTTTTACTCAAAACAATTGACGGGAATCAAACATTTTTGTATAGTCATCAAGTTGATAACGTTAATTTAAACATTTTTCTCAATTAATGTTCGGAAATATACCTAAATAAGGAGTTTTATCGATGAATATTTTTCAACTGAAACAACATGGTACGAATGTTAAACAAGAAGTGACAGCCGGAATCACAACGTTCGTGACGATGGCGTATATCTCTGTCGTCAACCCGGCCATCCTATCTGATGCTGGGATTCCATTTGCTCAAGCTTTCACGGCGACGATCATTGCCATCCTCATCGGGACAGGCTTAATGGCATTTTATGCGAACTTGCCGATTGCTGTGGCACCCGGGATGGGGCTCAACGCCTTCTTCGCTTACACGCTCGTCGCCCAAGAACAAATCGCACCATCCGCCGCACTCGGCGTCGTCTTCGTCTCGTCCGTCTTCTTTTTAATCCTATCGCTTTCTCCGATTCGGACGAAATTGATTCAAGCGATCCCGACTTCGCTGAAACATGCGATCACGACCGGAATCGGTCTCTTCATCGCTTCGCTCGGATTGAAGTTATCGGGATTGATTGTCGCAGATGAGGCAAACTTGGTGCGTCTCGGTGACGTATCCTCACCCGAAGTGTTACTCGTACTCGGCGGTTTAATCGTCTCGGCACTTCTCTTCTCGAGAAATGTTCCAGGTTCTTTATTGATTGGGATGGTACTCACTGGAATCGCGGCTTACTTCATGGACATCTTACAAATCAACGGTGTCACGGCAATGCCGACACTTCCAGAAGGACTCATGGTCAACCCGGTAACAGCATTTAGTGATGTCATTCAATATGGATTATTCGGTGCCGTCCTCTCGTTCTTCCTCGTCACATTGTTCGATACAACAGGTACACTTGTCGGTGTCGGGAAACAAGCCGGTCTCTTAAAAGAAGATGGCACGATTGAAAATGGTCATCGTGCACTCTTTGCCGACTCGCTTGCCACAATGGGTGGTTCACTCGTCGGAACGAGCCCTTCGACTGCATACATCGAGTCTGCAGCCGGTGTCGCACAAGGTGGACGTACGGGTCTCACAACGGCCGTCGTCGCTGGTTTGTTCGGATTGACGCTCTTCTTCAGCCCGCTCATCGGTGCCATCTCTGGCGTTGCGGCGATCACAGCTCCTGCACTCATCATCGTCGGGGCGCTCATGTTGACGAACGTACGTTATATCGACTGGAGCGACTTTAGCGAATACTTCCCGGCCTTCATGACGATTTTGATCATGCCGCTTTCAGGAAGTATCGAACGTGGGATCGCATTCGGGTTCATCTTGTACCCGATCTTCAAAGCGATGAACAAAGAGACGGTTCACCCGCTCATCTACTTGTTCGGCGCACTCTTCATCTTGGAAATGTTTTTCCTATAATTTAGATACAAGACCCTTGTCATGTGACGAGGGTCTTTTTCTGTTATACGTAACGGAATGCTGTTTTATATCAGACTACGGATGAATTCTCATTCAGTGAGATACGTTATCAATTAGACAGGATTTTACAAATAAATCAGTTTTCCTCCCCATTTTTCTGTCACTTTCCTACGTATTATGAAATAATGACGTTGAAATCGCTATCATCAGAAGAAAGAAGGAATGGTTATGCCGAATGTAGCTTTATTCGTCACTTGTTTATCTGATACGTTGTTTCCATCCGTCGGACAAGCGACAGTCGAACTACTCGAACATTTAGGGTGTGAGGTGACCTTCCCTTTTGAACAAACGTGTTGTGGGCAACCTGCTTATAACAGCGGCTATCATGAGGAAACGAAAAAAATCGCCAAGCATATGATTGAAACGTTCGAACAAGCAGATGCGGAATATATCGTCGGACCATCGGGATCATGTGTCATGATGATGCGCGACTATCCGCATTTGTTCCAAGGTGATCCGGTATGGGGTCCTCGGGCAGAGGCACATGCCGCCAAAACGTTTGAGCTGACGCAGTTCATCGTCGATGTGCTCGAAGTCACTGATGTCGGCGCCAAATTTCCCGCCAAAGCGACCTATCATGCGTCTTGTCATATGACCCGCCTTCTCGGAATTGAAGCGGCGCCTGGAAAGTTGCTAGGAAACGTCGATGGACTGACGATGGTTCCCCTTGCGAACGTACATAACTGTTGCGGGTTCGGCGGGACGTTCTCCGTCAAGATGCCGGACGTGTCAGTGCAGATGGTGGATGAGAAAGTCGAATCGATTTTACAGTCCGGTGCAGACGTTTTGATTGGGGCAGATGCATCGTGTCTGATGAACATCGGCGGACGCCTTCATAAACAGGGACATCCGATTAAAGTGATGCATATTGCCGAAATCTTGAACGAAGGAGTGAAGCAAGCATGAGCATGGGGATTCGGTTAGATGAGAAGTTTCAGGACCGTCGCAAGGACGGGATTGAGGATGCATTCATGCGGCAAGCCGTCAGTTCAGCTCAAAACCGGCTGCGGGATGGACGGTTGGATGCTGCGGGTGAACTCGGAGACTGGGAAGCGTTCCGTGACCACTCGGAAGAGATTCGTCAACACGTGCTCGAGCATCTCGACTATTACTTGTATCAATTGAGCGAGAATGTCTCAAAACGAGGTGGGAGCGTCTTCTTCGCAGAGACGCCAGAAGAAGCGAACCGCTACATTCGGGAAGTCGTTCGTTCGAAACAAGCCAAACATGTCGTGAAATCAAAATCGATGGTCACAGAAGAGATTGGATTAAACGAGGCGCTTCAGGAAGAAGGATGTACAGTCGTCGAGTCCGACCTTGGGGAATGGATTTTGCAACTCGACGAAGACCCACCGTCTCACATCGTCGCCCCTGCCCTGCACAAAGACCGCGACGCTGTTCATGAGACGTTCACTGCTCACGGCTATACCGGTTCAAATGATCCGACCGAACTCGGGCGCTATGCACGACAAGAACTACGGAAAGACTTTTTAAAGGCAGAAGTCGGCATCACCGGCTGTAATTTTGCCATTGCAGAGAGTGGAGCCGTCGGGCTTGTGACCAATGAAGGGAATGGACGCATGGTGACGTCACTTCCTGACACGGTCATCTCTGTCATGGGGATGGAACGCGTTGTCCCTTCTTATGAAGAGTTCGAGGTACTCGTCAATATGCTTTGTCGAAGCGCGGTCGGTCAACGCCTCACGTCATACATCACAACATTCGCCGGGACGCGCGCGGTCGGCGAAGTCGATGGTCCGGAAGAATTCCATCTCGTCATCGTCGACAATAAACGTTCTGGCATTCTCGGTACACAGTTCCAATCGGTCCTGCAATGCATCCGTTGCGCGGCATGCATCAACGTCTGTCCGGTCTATCGCCATATCGGCGGGCATGCATACGGGTCAATTTATCCTGGTCCAATCGGTGCCGTGTTGGCCCCACTCCTAGATGGATACGAGAACTATAAAGAACTTCCTTATGCGTCGAGTCTTTGTGGTGCCTGTACAGAGGCATGCCCCGTGAAGATTCCGTTACACGAGCTGTTGATTGAACACCGCCGCGTCATCGTAGAGGAAAAGAAACAATCACCTTTCGTGGAACGGATTGCGATGAAAGGTTTTGCCGTCACAGCATCAAGTCCGTTCTTATTCGAAGCAGCGGAACATGTCGCACCGTTTGCGACATCACCGTTCGCCACATCCGGTCAGATCGAAAAAGGACTGCCGGCTTGGACGGACTCGAAAGACTTGCCGCAACCGAATAAACAAACTGTCCGAGATTGGTTCAAGAAACGGGGGAACGCCTGATGAATCCTGGTACAATCACAAACCGTGAAGACTTTTTACAACGCATCGCCAAACAGCTCGGGCGTGAGGTCGACCTCACCCCACCGAAACGCGAGTACAAACATCGCCCACAAGACGACGTGTTAAAAGATGCGAGCGAAGAAGAGCTACTCGAGACGTTTCGCATGGTCGCGACACGAATCCATACCGATTTGGTGGAATGTGAATCTGCGAATCTCGATGATACGCTCCGTCTCTTGATTGAACGTTACGAAGGAACACGGATCCTCGCGGAAAACGATGACCGAATTTCCGCTTGGGCTCCCTCCACGAGTGAGACGTTCGCATGGTGGGATTCGACAAAGCCGGACACGAGCCGAGAGCTCGCCGCACGTGCCGACATCGGCATCACGATCGCAGATGTAGCGTTTGCGGAAAGTGCAACAATCGTCCAATATGCGAAGCCTGGAAAATCACGGACGATCAGCCTGTTACCGCAAGACCATATTGCGATCATCCCGAAATCTGTCCTTGTCCCACGTATGACGCAAACGGCACAACAGCTTGCCGCACTCGATCGAGATGGTCTCCATTCCCCGAACGGTGTCAATTTCATCTCCGGTCCGTCGAACTCGGCCGACATCGAGATGAACCTCATCGTCGGTGTTCATGGACCTGTCCGGGTTGCCTATGTGTTGGTGCATGATCTATAAGTATAGCCCCTCCATCGATCGATGGAGGGGCTACGTTTATCCTGATACCGTGACGCTCCCGTTTGAGCTTGTTAGTTTCACTTCAATGGATCCTTCACCGAACACGCACTCTTTCGACCGTTCTCCGAACACATTGACTTTTCCATTCCGTGACTTCGCCCGAATCGTCACATCTTCCGGACGTTCATCCACGTGCAAGTCAATCTTTCCGTTGTTTGTCTTCAAACGAATCGGTGCTTGAATCGATTGAACGAGGCAGTCAATCCGGCCGTTCGACGTCTTGGCATCAATGGCTCCTGTGACATGATCAACATCGATTCGACCGTTCGAGGAATGGATGTTGATGCGCTCTAGCTGAGAGTGCTTCGCTTCAACACGACCGTTTGAGGAATGAAGCTCCCAATCGTGACCGTGACAGTCTGATGCGAGCACTTTCCCGTTCGATGTACGAAGCTCGCCATGACGTGCTTGAATATGATGTGCGGTGATTCGCCCATTCTCGCTCTCTACGAGTAAGCGTTCCGCTTGAAGATCTTGTACATCACTTGAACCGTGACGATTCTTCAATTGAATTTGATGATAGGCGTGATGAGGTAGTTCGACCCGAAGGACCGGCGCTTTCGACCCAAACCACGAAAATAAATCAGACAGACCGAAACGACGTTCGGATTCAATCCGGATTTCTAACGTGTCCCCGACGATATCCATGACTACCCCATGGTCGGTCTCTGTTTCAAGTGTCGCGTAAGCATACCCATCTTGTGATGGTGTCACGAACACCTGCGCATGTTGAACTTGAATGAGGACGCTTTGGAAAGCGACGGTCGAACTTTTGACAACTGCAGGCGGTCGTGTCGACTCCGCTACTTCAAAATCGACAGAAGCAAGTAGTTCCGATGCGAGCACGCTCGGTTCCCCTAACTCGCGCGCCATCTCTTCATCACTTCTTCCTTCTAATCGACCACTCGTGAAGTACTCAGACACATCTCGTAAAATATCGAGGCGATCTTTCACCTTCACGTTCATCAATAATTGCTCAAGCTCTGACAAGTACTGTTCTTCATTCATCTGTCGTCTCCCCCTCGGATTAAGTCATTGACGCCGTTCGTGAATACATCCCATTCCGTTCGCAACTCAGCCAAATGTGTCCGCCCTTGTTCCGTGATCTGATAGTACTTCCGTGGAGGGCCTTCTCCGGACTCCATTAAATATGTCGTGAAATAGCCCTCTATCGTCAGCCGACGCAATAATGGATAGACGGCACCTTCTGAAATCGCTACTTTAGCCGAAATCGCTTGGACGAGTTCATAGCCGTAGCGGTCTTGTTCCGCTACAAGCGCCAGCACACAAAGATTGAGTACACCCTTCTTGAATTGAGGATTCATCATCCCACCCCCTACTATACATAGAACAATAGCACATCAATCACTACTATTCAATATATAATAGTTGCCATTCCCCTGATTTCTCAATATCTAGCTTCTGAGGAGGTGAATCTGTACAATGAAAGAACGACACTCGTAGGATATTTGTCACAGTCGGAATGTTCATCATTCTAGGAAGGAACGGTCTTTATGAAGTCATGGATTGACCAGCGGATCGGAAGACAGTTTTTATTCGTCTTCTATTTATTCATCGGACTGATCCTCCTCACATCACTTGCCGTATATGTGTATACGGAAAACCAAATCGAACAGACGACGTCATCGCTCGAGAACATCAGTGAACGGCGCACAAATGCGACCGAATTGTTCGAAACATGGCAGTCGATGCAATATGAAATGCGCGGCTACGTAATCCTCGGAGACGATGCGATGCTAGAGCGCGTACAAGATAAACAAGTTTTGATTGACGAACAGACGACTTGGTTCGAACAGAACGCCGTAACCGATAAGGAAAAAACGTATGCGAGCGATGCCCGTACACTGTTTGTTGCTTATCAAGAACGCGTCATGCCGAGCCTCGAACGTTATGTAGAAGGAAAACGGGACGGAAGTGTGACCGAACCCTTTTTAAAAATGCCAACGCTCGGGAAGGTAAACCCTCAAAAAGAGCCGCCGGCAGACCGTAAATTTAAAATCAACTCGAAAAGTGCCGCAGATATGAGCGCGAGCATCGTCGATATGGAGAGCGTCTTCACGGAATATCGGAACTCACTGAACGCAGAAGAGGATGCGCTCCGTGCTCAACTTGCGACACATACGAAATGGGCACAAGCTTTATGGCTCCTCTCCTTACTCGGAGTCCTATTCATTCTCTTCATCGTCGCTCGCCCTTACGTCAGACGCTTAACGGGTCAACTTCAGGAATTGATTGAAAACAGCAAGCGCCTTGCCGGAGAGAAACAACCGGTCACGCCGGTCACCGTTCAATCTAAAAACGAGGTCGGTCAACTGACGACCTCATTCCGCCAGATGGCTTCGTCACTCACAACGCAGCGCCATCGAATCGAAGAAGAGCGTGAAAAGACAGCGCGTCTCCTTCATTCCATCCGCGATGCCGTCATCTATGTCGAGCACGCAACAAGCGAAAAAGTGGCCAACCAAGCACTCTTTGTCTTGTTTAACCAACCCATTACAAAGCGAAACGAAGTCGACTTATATCGTTTAGACGCCAGCCTTGAAGAACTTGGACTGCAGGTCGACCAAAAGGATGACTTTTTCGCGTTCATGGAGCGGTCGTTTGACGGACAGTGTAAAGAAGAGAGCGTCACGTTCTCGATGAACCAGGAAGAGCGCTTCATTCAAATGTATGCGGAGAAGATTTACTTGAGAGGAACACGCCACGGCACGATGCTCGTCTTCCGTGATGTAACCCATGAGACTGAGGTCGACCGTTTGAAAACCGAACTCGTTTCGACCGTCTCTCACGAGCTTCGTACCCCACTCACAAGTATCATCGGATTCACCGAACTTCTTCGTTTTCGACAGCTATCTCCCGAACGTTCGGAGAAATATTTGGGGATGATTCATCAAGAGACATTGCGTCTCGAAGATTTGATTTCCAACTTGCTCGATGTTCAACGGATGGAATCAGGACAACAGACGTACCACAATGAGACGGAGCGCCTATCGGACATCCTGAAACAGGCTATCGCGGTGCATCAAGGAGCAAGTCAACATCATCATATTTCGTTTGATTGTCAGGAAGACCTTTATGTATATGGAGACCGAACGCGACTCAATCAACTCTTCATGAATCTACTTCATAATGCTGTGAAGTATTCTCCTCATGGGGGAGACATCCATGTCCGTGTCGCATGTGAGCGACCGGATTGGATTGATATTTCGATTGAAGACCATGGAATCGGGATTCCTCAGACCGCACTATCGAAGTTGTTTGACAAGTTTTATCGCGTCGACAATTCCGCCAGTCGCAAAATCGGAGGCACTGGCCTTGGTCTCGCGATTTGTAAAGAGATTGCAGAAGGTCATGGCGGCACAATTCATGCCACGTCGAACATCGGTAAAGGGTCCATTTTCACCGTCAGTCTTCCAAAAATGGATGTATCGAATCAAATGAGTAGTTAAACAACAAGAGGGTGCGATAGCGCACCCTCTTGTTTACTGTACTTTATTCTCTGGACCGAATGATGGATAAAGTGATAGTCCACCATCCGCAAAAATCGTTGTCCCTGTGACATATGACGATTCATCCGACGCGAGCCATGCGGCAACGGCGGCGATTTGTTCCGGCTTCCCGATGACGTGAGATGGGATAAGTGCCTCTAACCCTTCCTTCTCTTCTGTGTCGCTCATCGTCTCTTCGTTGATTGGCGTATCGATTGCCCCTGGTGCGATCGCATTCACACGAATGTGATTCGGTGCATATTCGAGAGCGACTGATTTCGTAAACATTTTTACGCCGCCCTTACTTGCTGCGTAATGTGTATAACCAGGACGTGGAATGATTTCGTGAACGGAAGACATGTTGATGATATTGCCTTCGATTTCGTTCTCAACGAAGTACTTCAAGGCAGCACGGACACCAAGGAACGTACCGTTCAAGTTGACGTCGATAATCTTCTTCCAATTGTCGAATTCCATCTCATGTGTTTTCGCCTCGACTTGAACGCCGGCGTTATTCACGAAAATATCCATTTTCCCGAACTCAGCAATGGCTTTTTCGATCATCTTCTCCGCGAGTCCTTCTTCCGAGACGTCCCCTTTTACGGCGACGGCTTTCCCACCACCTGCCTCGATGCCACGGATGACTTCTTCCATCTCTTTTTCACTCCTACGATAGTTCAGGACGACGTTCATCCCTTCTTTCGCATAACGCTCACCGATTGCTCGACCGAGACCTTTCGAGCTTCCCGTGATGACCGCGACTTTTCCTTTTAATTCTGGATAGTTTGCCATGTGAACTCCTCCTTCATCTTCTCGTTTTTAGTTCCCACATTCCCCTCTTCATCAAACATGATTGGCTGCATTTTGAATATTTGAAACAAATCAACTATACTGAAACAAACTATTCGTTTTCAGGAACTGCCTGAAAGACGTTTGATCTTATACTCAATGGAGGTGACTCCCCGATTTTTGGGGGAATTGTTGGACAGTCCCATGTTACTCAGCTTACTCATCGTTGCGCTCTTAATCTTTTTGACTGCCTTTTTCGTGGCAGCCGAATTTTCAATTGTGAAAGTGCGTGGCGCTCGACTCGACCAGCTCGTGCTTGAAGGAAACAAGAAAGCGGTTAGCGCAAAAAAAGTCATCGAGAATATCGACGACTCCCTTTCTGCATCTCAGTTCGGAATTACGCTTTCTGCACTCGGACTCGGGTGGATTGGTGCCGATCAAATCGAAACATATATCCACACATGGGTCGACCAGTTGAACTTATCGCCGTCTCTCGTGACATTCTTGTCGTTCCTGATCGCATTCTTACTCATTGCGTTCCTGCACGTCGTCATTGGAGAACTTGTGCCGAAAACACTTGCGGTCCATGAAGCCGAAAAGTTGACGCTCCTTGTCGCACGTCCGCTCTACGTGTTCACGAAAATCTTCTACCCGTTCATTCGTGCCTTGAACAGCATGGCACGTCTCACCCTCCGCTTATTCGGGGTGCAGACGACGGCTCAGGAGACGGCACACTCAGAAGAAGAGCTGAAAATCATCATGACGGAAAGTTTCCGTAGTGGTGAAATCAACGAAAACGAGTTGGCATATGTACAAAACATCTTCTCGTTTGACGAACGAATTGCCAAGGATGCCATGGTTCCACGTATGAACATGGTAACAATCGATGAAGAAGATACGATTGAAGAGATCATTTCAGTTGTCGAAGAGCACCAGTATACGCGTTATCCGGTCACACGAGATGGCGACCGCGACGACGTGCTCGGATTTGTGAATGCAAAACAACTCTTCACTGCTCAACTTTCGAAAAATGACGCACCGTTCGAGTCGTTCATTCATCAATTGCCACTCGTCACCGAGTTCACGCCGCTTCAAGAAGCGATGGTGAAGATGCAAAACGCGCAGACGATGATGTGCTTAGTCATCGATGAATACGGGGGTACTGCCGGCCTCTTAACGATTGAAGACATCCTAGAAGAAATCGTCGGTGAGATTCGCGACGAGTTCGACCGAGATGAACAAGCAGAAATTACAGAAATTGCTCCAAAACATTACCGTCTCTCTGGACTTGTGTTAACCCAAGAACTCGAGGAACGGTTCGGGATTGAAATCGAAGATGATGTCGATACAGTCGGCGGATTTGTCTTGTCACAAAAAGCGAATGCTCGGACGGGCGAACACTTCCTCTTACCTGGCGACCATGAATTGATTGTCAGTGAAGTCGATAACCACCGAATCGTCTTCGTCGACCTGATTTTGGCCTCACATGAAGAGGAAGAGCCTCTCTCAGAATAAGGTTTCTGTCAAACCCTTCTCCTTGATTTGGAGAAGGGTTTTTCATGTGTGAACCGAACTGTCGCTATATTTTCGCCTCTTGCCGTGATATACTGCACATATGTTGCTTATTTGAGTGTCACGCACTCAATGACACAACATCACCGAAACATGGCGAGATGTTCGGTTTAAACAGAAAGAAATAGAAAGAAGGTTACGCATGGAACGCAAACTATTTTTGATTGACGGTAACTCCATGCTGGCCAGTGCTTACTATGGTGCCGCCGCGAGCCGAACAAAAAAAGGACGCGAGGTATCCAAAAACGATCGGAGTGCCGTCATCGGAATGACCGGCCTCATCCGGACGATTCTACGCAGACATCGTCCGACTCACTTTGTCGTCGTCTGGGACGTCTCACGTGAAACATTATGGCGTCGAGAACTCTACCCGGGCTATAAACGCCGCAGACGTCAAACACCGCCTGAATTGAAAGCGCAGATGGAACTCATGCGCCAACTGCTTGAGGATAGTGGAATTCCACAATTCCAAGTAGAAGGCTATGAAGGGGAAGATTTAATCGCCCACATCGCACGTAAATTCAGTTGCAGTGCACCTGTAGTCATCATGACAAAAGACAAAGACTTGTTACAGCTTGTCAGTCCACGAATCACCGTTTGGTTGCAAACACAGGAGCTTCAGCAAATGCAAGCTCGCTGTGATATTCGTGATAACCGTCCGTTACCGCTCAAACGTCATTTAGAAATTCGACCAGAAGAGATTGCGGCGTTATACGAAGGATTGAAACCGAAACAGCTGTCAGCCGTTAAAGCGTTGACGGGAGACCGTTCAGACGGAATTCCACCTGTTGCGGGACTTGACGAAAACCAATCGGTCCAACTGATCAAACGATTCGGTTCGCTCGATAAGCTGTATTCTGCCTTGAGTATCAAAGGTGATAAACGACAACAAGTAAATGAAACGATCGCGGCACTGACGTCAGAGGAGGTGCCCCGTAACTTGAGACGAACACGCAAAAAAGCAGAGCGCAACATGGAGCTCGTTCGTCTTGATGTCACGGTGCCGGCACTTGACCATTTGAAGTTGGCTCATCTCGAGCTCAGCCTCAACCCGAAGCGAGTCGAGCAAGCGTATCAAAAACGCGGACTTCGTCTCTCCTTCAACGCAGGTCAGAAGAAAACATCCGCACGTTAAAAAGAACGGCCGCTCATGCGCCCGTTCTTTTTATATGCACTTTAATTCCATCTTCATCCGTCAACGTCCATTCAGACGATGTTCCACCTAACGCCTGGTTTGTCTCTTCGTTAACAAGAAGTGTCCACGCTTCGAGTCCTGCTTCGACTCCTAGAGCCTCACTCGGACGTGCCCACACGTTCGTGCCGATGTGATGATGATACCCGTCTGCCGCTAAGAACAGTGCCCCCGGATAAGAATCCGTCGTAATGGAAAACCCGAGTCGGTCATGGTAGAAGCGCTTTGCTGCTTCGATCGACCGGACTTTAAAATGCACATGTCCCATCGTCGTGCCGACCGGTAACCCAGTGAATGGTCGATTCACTGCAGCTTGAAGCATCGATTCATAGTCGACTGGCTCAGTCGCCATCTTCACATGCCCGTTCGATTCATAACTCCATTGTTCCTTCGGACGATCGGCATATAGCTCAATCCCGTTCCCTTCTGGGTCACTCAAATAGAACGCCTCGCTCACTAAATGATCGCCTTGCCCGACTTCAATGCGTTGTTCGATAAGATGCGCCAAGATGCTTCCTAACGCTACACGATCCGGTAATAGAATCGCTAAATGAAACAACCCTGCCGCTCGCGGATTCGTCTTCGCCTGCGGAACATGGTGCAAGATGACGAGCGAATGCTCTTTCGTTCCGAGCGTGGCAAGCTCTTCGGTTTCTTCAAGGACACTCATCCCAATCACGTCTACATAAAATTGTTTCATCTGTTCGATGTCACGGACGCGTAGCGTCACCGGTCCTAGTTCAATATTTTCGATTTTCATATACAATCACCTCACCTTCACTATACCCGCTCGGCTCACATTGCAGAAGTAGGCACAAAAAGGTGGTATAGTTACTTCAACGATACTAATGGAAAGGAAGAACGATGTGACCAAGATAACAAGCTGCGAAGTCGATACGGCACTCGAACTGATTACAGGAAAATGGAAGCACTCCATCCTCCTCGTCCTGATCAATGGGGATACGTTACGCTTCAGTGAGTTGAAACGAGCGTTACCAAAAATCAGTCAAAAGATACTGACCGCACAACTCCGTGATTTAGAAGAACAAGATATCGTCATCCGGACCGTCTATCCAGAAGTCCCTCCCCGTGTCGATTATCGCTTAAGCGAGTATGGGAAAACACTAATCCCGATTCTCGAAGCGATGAACGAATGGGGAATGCGTCACGCGGAACGGATGCGCTCCAATTAGTTGTCCACATGTGGATAACCGTTTTAACCGATTTCATTTATCACTTATCCACAGGAGGTCGTCATGATTCGTTATCCACAGTTTACCGGTCATCAAATCGGTGTCACCGCTCCCTCGTCAGGTATACCAACAGAATTACACCATTTATTGCATCAAGCAGAACAGAAGTTTTCCGATCGAGGGTTCACGTTACAATTCACTCCGAATGCGTGGAAACAACAATTCGGGAAGTCCTCCCCGGCTCGCGTACGAGTAAATGAATTGACCAATCTCCTTCAAAACGACACTGTCGACTTGATCATTCCGCCTTGGGGCGGAGAACTTTTAATGGAGATCCTCGACCAAATCGAGTGGCAATCCTTACCCGCAAAATGGATGCTCGGTTATTCAGATACGAGTTTGTTGCTCTTCGTCTATACGCTAAAAACCGGAATCGCCTCGGCCCATGGTCCGAACTTAGTCGATTTGCGTGCAGATGTATGGGACGAGACGAGTTCGCGCTGGCTAGATGTTTTGTCGACGCGGATCGACGAGACGGTCATCCAACGCTCGTCCGAGAAGTTCCAAAAAGAATGGCAGTTTGACAATCCGACGCCACATCTGTTTCATTTGACGGAAGCGACTGAATGGAAAGCAATCGGTGGTCAACACGCAACAGGTCGATTGCTCGGCGGATGTCTTGACGTGCTCTTACATACAATCGGGACACCGTATGGAGACGTTAAGACGTTCCAACACGAGCACCTGAATGATGAACCGATTCTTTGGTATTTTGAGAACGTCGAGATGAACGTTCCGGCATTAAAAAGGACCCTTCTTCAAATGAAGTGGGCCGGTTGGTTCAATCAGACGTCTGGTATTCTGTTCGGACGAAGTGATGCCCCATCTGTGCATCAAGACTATACGACCGAGATGGTGCATGAGGAGCTTCACCACATGTTAGAGGTTCCAATCTTTTACGATATCGATTTCGGACACGTTCCGCCGCAAATGACGCTCGTCAATGGAGCACACGCTTCCGTCCAAGTCGAGCATGGTCAAGGAACATTGATTCAAACGTTCAAGGGCTGATTCGTCAGCCCTTGATCTTAACTAATAACTCCGTTAAGTTTTGATGATAGTACCCTTCAGGAAATTGATCAATAAGCGTCTCGATTTCCTCTAACCATTGATTCCCACATCCGTAAAGGGTACCAAGTAATAGTCCTTCTAAATAAATGGCTTGGTCAATTAAGCTATGCTTCAGTTGCCATTCATTTCTCCTCTCCCACAACTCACTTAAGAATAATTCCGCTTTTTCGATATCACCTTTCATCGCATAATAAACTCCTTTGAACATTTCAAAAGGAGTAATGAAGCGTTTTTCCTCTTTAATTACCGTATAGCTTTCTTCTTTTTGTAAAATTTCTTCGATAATGCTTAGTTGAATCCCCATCAAATCCACATTATTTTGCTTCATCGCCACCAAACCTTCTGTAAACGCCAACCTCATTCTAGAAGAATCATCTTCGGTAAAATCAACATACTGTCGAGCTTTCATGATTGCTGTCTGAATCAATTCGTTTTCTTTTCGATATAGTGCGCAAATGACGAGAGCTCGATATACGTCATCTGCTCGATAATAAGTTCGAGTTTGTTTCATATAATTTAATGCTTCTTCTAAATATTGAATCGCATGTGACAACTGAGCGTTATAAAGTAACTCTTTAAAAACAAGCAACATATAAAATTCAATCCGTGTTTTTGTTTTCATCGCTTGAGAATCGAGCTGTTCAATCAGTTCGATTTTTTCACCCGCTTCATCAAATCGATCCCAGTGCATTAAATAGTAGGCTTGACCGATTCGCGTCATTGCAATTTCATCTTTCTCACCTAATCGCTCAAATAACTCAATCGCACGATCATAATACTTTAATACTAAATCGCGATTATCATTCGTCAAAATCGCGTCACCATAAAAAACATACGCACGTCCCAACCAAATCGATTGCATGTCACTATCAAGAAATGGTTCTAAACGCTCGATAATATCTTTATTGTCCCATTTCATAAAACCCATATCTGCGTATTCGATTTCCTCTACAAGTTTTTGTAGTTCAGACTCTCTAGAATCTTTGAGCAAAAACTGTACTGATACATCCAATCGACTGGCGAGTTCTCGCAAACTGCGCATCGATGCCTCCGCTTTTCCATTCTCAATCATGCTAAGCATTGATTTCGTGACAATTCCTTCCGCCAACTGTGTTTGAGTCATTTTTTTTTGTTTTCGCAATGCTTTAATGCGCTCTCCAATCATATAACACCTCTCAAAGTTAAATTATATTGAACTTTATGTTTACATTTCACTCAATTGCCTTTATGATAATGTTAAATCACATTTAACTAATTTGTAAAGGAGACTTCTTATGAAAAACTCATTTTCGAATCTACACATCTTGTTAATCGGAAAATTCATGTCGTTGTTCGCCTCAAACTTGTTCACATTTATCGCCGGATTGACTGTACTTACCACTTCCGGTTCAGGGTTACAATTTGCGATTGTCTTGTTAGCAGGAACCCTTCCTCGCATTCTGCTCTCTCCTTTTGCTGGTGCTTATGCAGACAAGCTAAATCGCAAGCGTGTCATCGTAAATATGGAAACGTTAAATGGATTGCTGTTTCTTCTTGCCGGAATTTCGAGCTTAATTTGGACATTTAATGTCCCTGCTTATCTTTTGATCACCGCATTACTCTCTGTTTTTTCAACTTTCCTATCCGTGACTTTATCTAGCTCAATCCCTCTTTTGTTTAAGGAAGAAGAGTTACAACGAACCAACTCATTAATCCAAAGTATCATCTCATTTTCAAGTATTGGTACACCTTTATTGGCCGGAGCTTTATTTAAAATTTTACCGATTTCCGTATTTTTGTTCAGTTCAGCTGTATTCTTTTTCATCGCAGGATTAGTCGCCACTCAACTTAAATTTCAATCCCGCGATATTCACGAGACGTCTCAGTCGACTTGGAAGGAAGTACAATCCGGATTTCAATATCTTAAAAAGCAACGTGTTTTATGGACCATTGCGCTCCTCGCCACTTTTCTTAATTTCTTTTTTGTCGCATCCGAAGTCTTATTCCCTATTGCCGCCTTACAAGAAATCGGGGTATCACCTCTTCAATTCGGATTTTTAGAAAGTATGTTCGCTATTGGGTTTTTAGTCGCTTCATTACTACATGCATTACCATTCTTCAAAATTAAGTACCGACTTTCAACGATGAGAAGTGCCTTAATTGTTTTAAGCTTACTTTTTATCGGTCCAGCCATCCCACTTTACTTTACATTCAACGTGTTGCCCGCTATCTTATTCTTTTCGTTTTTCGCTTTATTGAGTGGCCTCTTCGTTATTCGAGCAAATATTCCGATTCAAATGTATTTACAAACAAATACAGATCCAAATTATCTAGGTCGTGTAATGGGAGTCCTCGAGTCACTGGCAATGGGAATCACACCACTTGGGTTCATTCTTTTCGGTTTTTTAAGCGATTTAATTCCAGTCTCTCTTCTCTACACCATCTGTATGATTTGTTTGCTTAGTCTCACTTTGATTTCCATGCATCGCATCCGTCACGATATCCAAGCAGAACGAGCAGAAGTCCAGTCGATCGAACGCATCTCGTAACGAAAAAAGACATCGAACGAATCAGTTCGATGTCTTCTCTGTTGACGGGAGTACCCGTTTTTCTAATAAAAATGGTCCGAATGGGATGACCGATGCCATGACGGCAAGCGTCAGAACTTTGAAGCCCCAACGAAAGCGCCATGCCATGTAGACGGCTGCGAGCACGTAGGCAACAAACAAGAAACCATGTGCAGCGCCGACGATGCTGACCGCGAGTGGAATACCCGCCATATATTTCAGTGGCATCGCGATGAACAGTAACAACAAGAAGGACACACCTTCTGTGTAGCCAAGCCATTTAAAATGAGTCGTAGTCATATGCGTTCTCCTTTATCTCTGTAGGCTATATCTATCGTAGCCGAAACATGAGAGGTTTGTCACAGGAGAGTGCATAAAAGTTACGATGCTATTTGACGATTTGGTGAACGATGCAATAGTTTTGTTTCGACGAAGTTGCGAAGGAATAAGCCATCGACTCCGATTTTTCCTGCGTTATGTCCAGCAACCAAAATCAATACAGATACGATCAACATCGTCGGGTTCGTACTGACCGTCCCTGAGAGCAAGAACGCCATGTTCATGACAAGACCGAAGAACGCCGCGCTACGTGTGAGTGCACCGAGCAATAACCCTAACCCGACCAAAAATTCACCATAAGGAATAAGGACATCGAATAATCCGGCGTTCGGAATCGCAAAGTTTTCTAAGAATGCAGCCCACCATCCCGCAACGGCTGGATGCTCTCCAGTCGCGAGTGTCACCGCGTTGTTTAAGAATCCCTCCGTTCCAAAGCCACCTGTGATTTTACCCCAACCTGCTGTTAACCAATGATAACCGAGCCATACACGTAACACCGTCAAGATTGCCGTAGCGATGTTATGATTTTGCCAAAATTTCGTGAACATGATGATTCCTCCCTTTCAAGAAGTTGAATAAATGAATAATGTGATTACATTCACAATATACCACCTATGTTCACTATTTCACATATGTGTTTTGCTTTGTTCATGATTCGTCCATATGTACGTCACACTCTATTCACATCCAGCAAAAAGACGCCTACTCGAGGCGTCTTTGAGAAGTTTACAACGTTACTTCTTGAGGTGGCTGCCCTTTTTTGTTCATCACACGCATCGATTCTGGTTCGATTTTGAGAATGACCAATTTCGGATCGTCCGGACCATCAAACCAGCCCTCGAGTTTGTCGTTCCACACTTTTTCTTTCATCGATTCATCGTCTGACACAGTCGCTTTACCTAAGATTTCTAAGTAGGTGTCTCCCACTCCATCTCCATCATAACCAATCAGAATATGCGTATATGGATTCTTCTCTAATTCCTCTACCTTATCTGTATCGTTCGAGGTTGCTGTATAGAGTGTGAAATCATCATGGAAAAATGTCATGTAACGACTATGTGGCTTCACCTTATATACGGTCGCCATCGTCCCTACATTACTTGAATCTAGAATCTTTAATGCTGTTTCTTTTGCACTCATTCCGAATTCCTCCTTCATGGTTTGTCGCTCGTATACTGTTCCCTCAAACCACACGATTAAACACAAAAAAACCTGCTCGCCGATGCGAGCAGGTATCATATTCCTTAGAAAGGAAGATTAGATTTTTTCAACGTTAGAAGCTTGTGGTCCACGAGCTCCGTCTGTGATTTCGAAAGTTACTTCTTGGCCTTCTTCAAGTGTTTTGAAGCCGTCGCCTTGGATTGCTGAGAAGTGTACGAATACGTCGTCTCCGCCTTCCATTTCGATGAAGCCGTAACCTTTTTCTGAGTTAAACCATTTTACTTTACCTGTGTTCATGAATGAACCCTCCTGAAATAAACGCTATGCGTTATAGTAGTGCCTTACTAGAAAAAACTTGACCAAAAAAAATACAAGCCCCTGGATTATCTAATGAAAAATAATCCCAAGCACTTGTGAATTATGATTCCAGCTATTCTTAATTAAGCACATATTGAATATAACACGACTAGATGCTTCTGTCTAGTAAATACTTCTGATTGCTAAAAAACGAGGTGAAACGGGTACATGCTAGAGAAGATGATGCTAGGAGGATTTATTATGAAAAATGCAAAGGACCCGCAATCAATCGCATCGATGATTGCCTCTTATTCTGATTGGCCGGAAGTAGACCTCATCCAGCGAACACTCGAATGGCACCGCTCCACGCGCGAGACATCTTACTCAGAGCAGCAACGATCCAGTCCTTGCCGCATTCCAATGACAGAACGCATTACGCCTGTTCAAACGTCACTCCCGCTCGAACAAATGGACGGAATGGTTCGCCCTGTTTGGATGCGCCGCCTCGATGCGGAATATTTGAATCTGATGCAGGTCACAAAACAACGTGTTGATGTGACAGACTATGGCGCTGTCGGAGACGGTAAAACGGATTGCACGCTCGCTTTTCGTCTCGCCCTCCGCTCCAATCGCCGCGTCTTTGTCCCTGAAGGTGTGTATATCGTTCGGGGCATTCGCCTTCCTTCCAACTGTGTATTAGAAGGTGCCGGACAGGAAGTCACCATTCTAAAACTATCCGATCGTGCTCCAAAGCATCGAAGACTGTTACGAAACGCCACCCCATTTGCGGGAAACCATCATATCGAGGTATGTCACCTGACGCTCGATTGGAACGTCGCAAGATTAGGCGATGCGAAACGAACGACGAGCGGTGACACGACATCGAGTGCCTTGACGTTTGCTCATGTGACGTATGGCTGGGTGCATCATGTGATGGCTAAGAATGCCGGTCTTCATGCGTTCGACATCACGTCTCCACACTATCATTACTTAGGGGATGGACTCCGAGCCGCAAACGGCAGTCGGTATATTCATCTTGATCACCTTGAGGCGACGAACTATGGGGATGACGGAATCACGACACACCATAGCGATGCCATTTATATCACTAACTGTTATTGTCATCATCCTCATGGCCGAACGCATGCCGTTGGATTCTCAAACTCGAACGGCATTGAGATTGACGATGGATCGCGGCACGTCACACTCGTAAACAATAAAAGTGAAGGATGTTTTGGTGGAATCGAAGTAAAGGCACATGGAACCTCGTCAGCGGCTCATGACGTTCATATTTTCGGCCATCTTTCGGTGCATGACAATCGTTCATTTAACTTCCGTCACATTGGTCATCATTTAGCAGACGATCCCGATTCGACGACAGCACGCTTTCTATCTGGTACGAATTTAGTATCCGTCGAACCAGTTAGAAGCTCGCTATATGCGAAATCCTCTCCAAGAAGTTTAGTCGTTTCGGCCTATCAGGACGTCTTCATCCATGGATTGACCGCGATCGGTGACCCAACTTACGATTATGAAAAACATCCGGCATTAGCGATTCAATACAAGTCTCGACGTGTTCAATTACATCGCATCTCCGTGCGTGGATTTACAACCTCGAGAGCTGATCTCGAACTGTTCGGAGGAGATAACCGGACCGATGAAGTGACCATCGAAAACTTACGATGCCATGAATCTGCGCCAATCGCGTTAAGAATAGGACGTCAACTGGAGAAGATTGCACTTCATCACATCGAAGGACAGAAAAAAAGCGGAGATGTACTCATCTCCACGAAAAGTCCGATTGATGTGAAAGGCATACTTGCTTACGGATTCTCGGACCGAGTGCGTTCGGACGTTTGAGCCGCCTCGACAAGCCGTTTCAATTTGTCCTCATCGAGTTCAAGCGAGCTTTCTTTCTGTTTGGCCATCATCCGGACGATCGCTTTGTCTAAAAAGCCCATTCGTTCAAAGTCATACCCACTTCCGACGACTTCGACGAAATAAGCATGTTCGCGCAGCGTGGCACGATAGGCTTCTTCTAACTCGCGAATCCGCTCCGACTCTGTCGGTGTCCCGGCACACAAATATAGAGCAAGGGGATGCTCCAGCAAGTGTGCCTCATGAAGCGTCAACCATTCTTTCATCTCGTCCTGGATGGTACCCATCCGAATCGAACTGCCGACGATGACGTGATCCACCGTCTCCCACATAACGTTCGGCTCTTCTACGATATTTTGGACATGAACGTCTCCCGATAACCGTTCAGCGAGTAAAGACGCCACTTTTTCACTCGTTCCATATCTGGAAGAGTACGCGATTAAAGTACCCATGTCGTTCCCTCTTTTCATGTCAGACGTTACTTACACTATTCCCGAATCGTGAGAAGAAGATACGCGACCACTCAAAAAAGCTCGCCGTCTGGCGAGCTTTTCGTCACAGTTTATACACTTGTGCTTCGTAAGGACGAAGGGTGAACGGTTCAATCGGTTCCATGTTTCCGATGACGCGTTCTTTTACGTCATATGGTAAGTCACGTTGTTGTGTGTCACCTGAGAAGTTACAGAGCACGAGCCATGTCTCTCCTTCGAACGAACGCGTGAACGCATAGACTGCCTCATCTTCCGGTAACAACAGCTCATACTTTCCATAGACAACGATTGGATTGGCTTTACGGAGCGCAATCAATTGACGGTAGTAATGGAAGAGCGAATTCGGGTCTTTCCGTGCCGCCTCCGCATTGATGTCGACATAGTTCGGGTTGACCCCAATCCATGGTGTTCCTGTCGTGAAGCCACCATGTGCTTCGTCCGACCACTGTACCGGCGTGCGTGAATTGTCACGTCCCCGCTCATGAATTCCACGGAAAATCTCGTCGTGCGTCAACAACCCTTTTGACGTGTAGTCACGGTAAGCGTTTAACGTTTCGATATCTCGGTACTGATCGATCGAATCAAACGCGACATTCGTCATCCCGAACTCTTCCCCTTGATAAATGTAAGGTGTCCCTTTCAATAGATGAAGAAGTGTCGCAAGCATCTTCCCGGAACGGACACGATATTCCGGGGAGTCGTTCCCGAAGCGCGAGATGGCACGGGGCTGATCATGGTTACTCCAATACAGGCTGTTCCATCCTTCTTCTTCCAGTCCTTCTTGCCAACGCGAGAAGATCGTCTTCAACTCTGTGAGTTTCCAGTCCGTCGGATTCCATTTCCCGAAGCTGCCGTTTCCGACGTCTACATGCTCAAAATGAAAGACCATGTTCAGTTCGTTACGGTCTTCCCCTGTATACAATTTCGCTTCTTCCACACTGACTCCTGGCATCTCACCGACCGTGATCGTGTCGTATTTAGATAAGACTTCTTGATTCATCTCTTGCATGAATTCATGGATACGTGGTCCGTTAAAGAAGAATGGCGTGCCGTCACCGTACCCTGTTCCTTGCGTTTGACCATCTGGATAGCTCGGGTCTTTTGAGATCATATTGATCACGTCCATTCGGAACCCGTCGACCCCTTTATCGAGCCAATACGTCATGAGATCGTACACTTCACGACGAAGCGTTTCGCTCTCCCAGTTCAAATCCGGTTGTTTCTTACTGAATAAGTGAAGGTAGTACTCATCGCTCGCCTCATCATATTGCCAAGCGCTGCCGCCGAAGAAAGCTCCCCAGTTCGTCGGCGGCTGACCGTCTTTTCCTTTTTTCCAAATATAATAGTCGCGATATGGACTCTCTTTTGAAGAGCGTGACTCCATGAACCACTGGTGTTCATCGGAAGAGTGATTGACGACCAGGTCCATCATGATTTTAATCCCGTGACGGTGTGCTTCTTCAAGCATCGCATCAAAGTCGTCCATCGTACCGAACTCCTCCATAATGGCACGATAATCACGAATGTCGTATCCGTTGTCATCGTTCGGCGAATCGTATACCGGCGAGAGCCAGATGACATCAATTCCGAGTTCTGCCAAGTAAGACATCTTCTCCGTGACCCCTTGGATATCACCAATCCCGTCCCCGTTCGAATCATTGAAGCTCCGCGGATAAATTTGATACACAACCGCTTCTTTCCACCATTGTTTCATGTTACGTCCTCCTTGAAGTTCATTTCCGTTTCAACGCTTTCATCGTACTGCCTTCAAGGATTCATGACCATCCATGATATGATTAGGATATGTACAATTTTGCTATAAAATGAGGAGACTATTATGGAAATCGGCTTTTGTGGCTATTCGTATCATACAACGACCTACACTTTTCCATTCGCTAACTTACTCGATACGTATCTGATTCGCTTACAGACAGAGGGGACGGCTCGGATCGTCGTCAATGGGGAAATGATGATCACACGACCTGGTGACGTATTGATTGTCCGCCCGGGTGACTTCTATGAAATGCATGTCGATACACCTGCGAGCGGAGACTATCATATCTTCTGCACCGGACATGCGATGGATACGTGGTGGCATGCGACGCCACGGGAAAGACTATACGCGATCACCATCGATTCCCGCCTACTTTCGCTATGGCAACACATTACAGAGGAAGTGCGCCGTCCACCATCGGAACAAAGTCCTGAATTAATTGAAACTCTCGTCAAAGCGCTTCTACTCATGCTGGATCGTTCGATTCAAGATGTGCATTCCCAGGCGCGACCTCCAGTCGTCTCTCGCATGATGCGCTTTATCGAATCGCACGTCACCAATGACTTTAAAGTGGCAGACGTTGCTATAGAGGTCGGACTCAGCGTTTCACGGACCGTTCATCTCTTTAAAGAAGAGACCGGGATGACAATCATCGAATATGCACAATCGATTCGCTTACAGCTTGCCGAAGAGCAAATGCGCTATACAAAACATTCGTTAGAAACGATTGCGGAACTGTCTGGATTTCGAAGTTATCCATATTTCCACAGAATTTTTAAACGGAAATATGGCGTAGCACCAGGGGTTTATCGCACTCTTCAACAAAAAAACGAAAAAAAATAAAAAAAGAGTGATCCATTTTTTGAACCGCTCCGTTAGATGGGTGTAAATAACGACAACAACACTCACTTACGAAAAGGAGCGATTACACATGAAGAAGAAGACGTTAAACAAAATCGTAGCACCGGCACTAGCCTTAGGACTACTCGTACCGGTCAACGCACAGGCAGCGGATCACACACCGACAGCAAGTACACCAGCAGGTGACCTTCGCGCCACACTCGATCAACTCTTATCTGAGCACTACGTATTAGCCGTCACATCGATGATGAAAGGATACGACGAGGCAGCAGATGCTGAAGTTTCGATGAAAGCACTCGATCAAAACGCGCTCGACATGACACCAGCCATCTCATCAATTTATGGGGAAGAAGGCGGCATGAAGTTCGAAGAAATCTTCCGTGGTCATAACGACTACTCAGCTGATTTCGTAGAAGCTGCAAAATCAGACAACCAAGAACTACGCATGGAAGCTGAAGCTGAAGTCGATGAGTTCGTAGAAGAATTCTCAACATTCCTCGATGCAGCGACGGAAGGGAACTTACCGAAAGAAGCGGCAGCAGATGCACTTGAACTTCATGAAGACCAAGTCCTCTCTGTATTCGATAACTATGTCGAAGGAGATTACGAAGAAGCTTACATGACGTTCCGTGAAGGTTACAAGCACATGTTCAACATCAGTAAAGCCCTCTCAGGTGCAATCGTCACACAAATGCCTGACAAATTCACGACTGGAGCAGATACACCAGCTGTTGAACTCCGCTCAACATTGAACAGTCTTGCAGGTGAGCACTTCGCCCTCGCTGCAATCGGTATGCAAAAAGGATATGACCAAGCAGAGGACTATGACTACGTCACATGGGCAGAAGATCAGAACACACTCGACTTCAAAGCGGCCATCGCATCTGTATACGGTGACGAAGGTGCTGCACAGTTCGAAAAAATCTGGAACTCAGACCACATCACAGCACAAGGTGATATCGTAGCTGCTACACTTGAAGGTGACGAAGCAAAGATTGAAGAAGCACGTATGCGCCTCGACACATTCGCTGTCGACTTCAGCACATTCCTCGATGCAGCAACAGAAGGTAACTTGCCACAAGCTGCTGGTGAAGAAGCCATCAAACAGCATGAGACACTCGTACTCGACACATTCGATCAATACGTCGCAGGCGATGCAGAAGCGGCTTGGATGTCATTCCGTGAAGGATATGCGTTCATGTTCGGTGTTGGTGAAACACTCGGTAACGCGATCGTGACACAAATGCCTGACAAGTTTGAAGAAACAATGATGCCTGAAGAGATGCCTGAAACAGGTCTCGGTGGTGCACAAGAACAATCAATGAACACGCTCTACGCTGGATTAGCTGTACTTGGCGGAATCTTACTCGCCTTCGTAACGCTTCGCAAACGTAAAGTGTCTGAACAATAATCAATAAGGAGGGAGCCCCATGAACAAGCGCCATTTGTTTCTGGCGCTCTCTCTCTTTTGTTTTAGCTTCTGGACGTGGACGAGCGCCCAAGAATCGTCGTCACCACCTGTAGAAGAAAAACAAATAGAGGAGAGCCCGGATTTAACGGCTGAATTCTCACTTCTACAGGAAGAGGTGAAGAAGTTACGATTAGCTGAGGAAGAAGAAAACGCCAAGGCCGTCACCCCTGTTCAAATCCAGATCCCTAAAATTGATGTCGATACGGCAATTGAACAAGTCGGGGTACTGGAAAACGGACAGATGGGTGTACCAGAAGATGAAAATCAGGTCGGGTGGTTTGAACCCGGTGTCACACCGGGAAGTAAAGGGAACGCCGTGATCGCCGGTCACGTCGACAGTAAGACCGGCCCGGCCGTCTTTTATCAACTCGATCAACTTAAAGAAGGCGATGACGTTCTGATTCTAGACGAAGCCGGAAACACACTTCGGTTCCGCGTCACAAAAACAGAACGCTATGATACGAAAACCGCGCCAATCGAAGAGATTTTCGGTGCCACATCAAATCGCAATTTAAATTTGATCACCTGTTCGGGTACGTTCGGGGACGGGGGCTACGATGAACGATTCGTCGTGTATACAGAGCTAGTGGATACCGAACTGAACGAAACTGTCGATCTCGAGATCCCGACGGCAGTCGAGCGACAAGGAAACTTGTTAACCTGGCACGCCGTGCGTCAAGAGAGCGTGATCGGATATCGCATCTATGAAGTCGTCGACGGAAAAGCGACTCATATCGAAAGCGTCCCATCCCATGCAAGAAAGAGTATCGAAGTCGCAAGTAAAACAGGTGTTTCTTATTATGTGACTGCGATTGACCAACTTGGGAACGAGTCCAAACCGTCGCAAACAACGAAGTAAATACAAAACCGCTCTTAGATAAAATTCTAAGGGCGGTTTTTTTACTGCTTTCCATGTATAGTGAATGTAGCAATACATATATATCATATTCAGGATAAGGAGTTTACACGTCATGAGGACTCGACTTTCGCAACCTCTCGCAAATCAATTAAAAAGAAGAATTCGCGCCATTTGGGGCGTGGATGATTCATATTATTGGTACCCCCTTTCCACTCCTCCTCGATTAGATGTGATTGCATTCGATAGCGATTACATTGAAGATGTTGATCAAAAAATTAAAGACATCCAGCAATGGATACGGAATCAACAAACGGAGCTCATCTTTGAACTACATGAGGACCGTACACTCTGGCAAATCGATACCGCTTCATTAGACCCTTGTTATGATGGTCGCTATTTAGAACGGTATTGGTTTGATCAACAAATGAACTGGATTATTTATGCATCCCATGAAAGTACGATTAGTTTCGGTGGGCAAGGATTGATTACATCACTCCAATCTTCTTGGACGGATTGGCAGGAGAATTTATCCGTCTTAGACAATCAATACATCGAATGATAGACTCGACACAAAAACGCACCCATTTCATCAATGAGTGCGTCGTACTTATACGAAGCAAGGAATCTGCGGGTTGAACGTCTTGTTGTTCTCCGTCATGACTTGCTTTTTAATTTTGCCTTCTCCGAGGTAGACGATGCGGTCAGCAAGTGCCTCTGCATCTTCCTCGTCGTGTGTCACGAAAATCGTCGTCGTGCCCGTCTGCTTCAAGAGACGGCGCAAATCGTCACGAATCCGATGTTGAAGTGACGTGTCCAAGTTACTGAACGGTTCGTCTAGAATCAACAACGCTGGTTTCGGTGCGAGTGCACGCGCGAGCGCGACACGCTGTTGTTGTCCCCCACTGAGTTCGTACGGGTAACGATGACGGAACTCCGTCAAGTTGACGAGCGCGAGCATCTCTTCGACACGCGCATTCCGTTCTTTCCGGCTTAGTTTATGAAGACCGAACCGAATGTTCTTTTCAACTGTCATGTGCGGGAAGAGTGCATAGTCTTGGAAGACCATCCCGACGCCACGATCTTCTGGTGGCATGAACTGACAATCGTCGCAACAGACGCAGTCGTTCACGACGACAACGCCCTGGTTCGGCATCTCGAGCCCTGCGATCAATCGGAGAATCGTACTTTTCCCAGAACCGCTGTCCCCAAGAAGCGAGACGATTTCGCCTTTTGTGATTGAAATCGAGAACCCTTTGATGGTCTCTTCATGTGCACCTTTATAGCTAAAATGTAAATCGTTGATTTGAACGAACATTAGTCGGCCTCCTTATCAAGCACCTTGTGGGAAACGAATATCAACAGTCCACTCATGAGGACGATGACGATGGAAGCGAGTGCCGCTTCATGAATCTTCTCATCACTCACGTATTTGAACGCCTGTGTCGCAAGCGTCGAAAAGTTAAATGGTTGTAAAAAGAGCGTCAACGGCAACTCTTTCATAATATCAATAAAGACGAGGATAAATGCGCTCATGATGGCACCTTTGATCATCGGGATATCCACGCGGAAGAACGTTTGGACCGTGTTCCATCCGAGCATGCGGGATGCTTCCGTGAACGATTTCCCGACCTTCTCGAACCCACTCTCAATCGAGTTGTAGCCGATGGCGAGGAAACGGATGACATAGGCGAAGATGAGCATGATGAGCGTCGTCCGAAACACGAACGTCTGACTCAAGTCGAGCGCCTTAGCCATATCGAGCACTTTGCCATCGAGCCACAAGAAGAGCGTGATGACCGCAATCGCGATCGCTGCCCCTGGAATCGAATACCCAAGCGTCGTCACCTTTGAAATGACGCGTGTCATGTTCGACGGGAAGAGCCGCGTGTAATTCGCAATGATGAGTGCGAACAACAGGATGATCACTGTTGCGATAAAGGCGACACGCACCGTATTCCAAACAAGTTGCCAAAATTCTTCCGTGAAGACCGTATCGAACGTCAGGAACGTCCAGGCCGTCAACTGCGTGAACGGAATGACGAATGCGATGGCAAAGACGATCGAGACATAAGCGAATACCGCGTAGCGATGCCAGCCTTGAAGCGGTCTCGGTTTGAGCGGTTTCACTTTCGTCGAAGCGTAACTAAATTGCTTCCGTCCTCGCACGAGTCGCTCCATCGTCAAGATGGCGATGACGAGAATCATGAGGGTACCTGCCAGCTTCAGCGCCGACGACGTATCCTTCATCCCGAACCATGTGCTAAAAATAGCGGTACTGAACGTCTGGATCCCGAAATATTTCACGACGCCATAGTCGTTGAGTACTTCCATCAAGACGAGACTGACACCACCGATGATGGCGACTCGGGAAATCGGAATGACGACGGTGAAGAAAATATCCCATGACCCACGACCGAGGATCCGTGCGTTCTCAATCATCGAGGACGATTGGTTATGCAGGAACGCTCGTGTGATCGTATAAATGTATGGATAGAGGAACAAGGTGAAAATAAACACGGTTCCTTGAATCGACATGATATTGAAGTACGACTGATCGACAGTGATCCCGAACTGATTCCGTAGCGTTGTTTGGATCACTCCGGTGTAATTTAAAATGCCGTGATACGTATACGCCCCGATATAAGGCGGAATCGCCAGTGGCAAGATGAGTGCCCATTTAAAGAAGCGACGGAACGGAAAATCATAGACGGTCACGAACCAAGCAAGGCTCGTTCCAATCACAGTCGTCAGGAGACCAGTAGCCACCATGATGAACAACGTGTTCCGTACATAACGGGGCAACAAATACTCTTGAATATGCTGCCAGTTGTCATTGACCGGTGCGAATAATTCCACGAGCACGACAATCCCCGGCAAGACGATCAATAAAATCGCGAGAAAGCTTAGGATCGCCCATCCATTCAGTTGTCGTTTTACCGCGTGCCAGTTCATGTCGTACCGCTCCCGTTCTGTAAACAATCAATTCCTGTCCCATCATATCAGTTTCTACGCGTCCCGTGTAGCGCTTAGGGTGTATGAAACGCAAAAACCTCCGGCCTGAACTCTCGTTCAAGCCGAAGTCATCTTACTTCCAACCTACTTCGTTAAAGATGCGGATTGCTTCTTGTTGGTTTTCTCCAAGTGCAGAGAGGTTGATGTCTTGCTCTTTGAACTCGCCCCATGATTGAAGAAGCTCATTTGGCTCAACCGACTCGTTGACTGGGTATTCGTAGTTCACACCCGCAAATTTCTCTTGAGCTGACGGTTCTGACATGAACTCCATCAATTTTTGAGCGTTTTCTGTGTTTTTCGACGCTTTCGTCATCGCGATACCAGAAATGTTTACGTGTGTACCTGTTGTGTCTTGGTTTGGGAAGAAGACACCGAGTTGCTCGGCGACTTTCTTCTCTTCTTCGTCTTCAGAATTCAACATGAGACCCATATAGTACGTGTTCATGATGGCCACGTCTCCTTCACCGGCGACGACCGCTTTCGCTTGGTCACGATCGTTCCCTTGTGGGTCGCGTGCCATGTTATTCACTAAGCCTTTCGCCCACTCTTTCGCTTCATCGACACCGTTCACTTCGATGAATGATGCGAGAAGTGAGATGTTGTACATGTTTTCAGACGGACGCACGAGTACTTTGCCGTTCCATTGTTCTTCTGTCAATGCTTCATACGTCGACAATTCTTCTGGTTTCACGCGATCTTTCGAGTAAACGATGACACGTGCACGTTTCGTCAAACCGAACCATTCGTTGTCCGTGTCACGATATTTTGCAGGAATGTTTGACTCAAGCTCATCGCTATCGACCGCTTGGAGATGTCCCGCTTCTTTCGCTTGGTACAAGTTTCCGGCATCTGCCGTAATGAAGAGGTCAGCCTCTGTGCTCTCTCCTTCAGTGTTTAAACGCTCGAGAAGTTCGTCACTCTTACCTTCCACGACGTTTACCTTGATGCCCGTCTCTTCTTCAAACTGTTTATATAATTGTTGATCGACATCGTAGTGGCGACTCGAGTAAACATTGACGACGTTCGAATCGTCCGAGCCTTCATTTGAAGTTGTCTCATCTGTGCTTGCGCAAGCGGCAAGGAGCGATGTCGTTAACGCTGCTGAAATTCCTAAAGCTGCATATTTTTTGTTCATCTGTCATTCCCCCACGTTCAATGATTTCTCTCTGGTAATGATAATTACTCTCAGTACCTATCATCACTGATAATCATTCTCACGTCAAGGGTTTTCTGCAATCGCTATCAGTAAGAATGCTTAATTTGTGACAGTTTTGAGGTCATCATTTCTTGACTTCAAAAGAATGCGAACGATTGAGGTCATCATTTCTTGACTTCAAAAGAATGCGAACGATATAGTGAAATCAAACAAACCGTCTGGTCGGTACAGAAAGGGGTGAAGGTATGACAAACCGATCGAACGTCACGAAACAAAAACTACTCGATGCGGCAACAGACATCATCATGAATCAAGGTGTGCATCAACTTACATTAGACGAAGTCGCCAAAACAGCGGGCGTTTCAAAAGGTGGACTTCTTTATCACTACGCTTCAAAAGAAGCATTGATGACCGCGATTGTCGAACGGTTACAACAAGAACAAAATGAGTTGTATGCCTCACTGCAACAGGAAGGTCACGGTCCGGTCGAAGCATTCGTTCGTCTGTTCGATGAAACGAATTTGCATCCCGAACGTGCTGCCATTCATATCGACGTTGAGAAAATGATTGCATTTCTCACGCTGTTCGCCGTCGACCAAGAGTATGCCGATCGATGGAAGCAAGATTTAGATACGTTCTTCGCACAGTTTCAAAAAACAGCCGACCCGGTTGAAACAATGATCATTCGTTATGCACTCGAAGGCATGATGATGTCAGAACATTTCGGTGTCGGTGTTCCCCCTACCGAGCTCAAACAAGCGATCATCGCCCGCTTGATTGAACGGGCACACGCCATCGACAGCCAGTCATAAAAACAACATATAGAGGAGATTAAGAACCCATGCAGAAAATCACGTCCTTTTCCGTCAACAATAAGTTTGCGGTTTGGTTGATGACGATCATCTTGACCGCCGCCGGTCTTTTCGCCGGTCTGACGATGAAGCTCGAGACATTACCGGATATCACGACGCCAACCGTCTCGGTCACAACCATCTATCCAGGTGCATCCCCTGAGCAAGTACTCGAAGAAGTCAGTACCGTTCTCGAAGAACGCCTGCAAAGTCTAAATGGTGTGGAACAAGTTCGTTCTTCATCGTTCCAAAACGCTTCGAACATCCAAATCGACTACGACTTCAGTACCGACATGGATGAAGCGGAACAGCAAGTCAAAGACGCGTTAAGTAACGTCGAACTACCTGAATCGGCACAAGAACCCCAAGTGTCGCGTCTCAGCTTCGACGCTTTCCCGGTCATCGGGGCCGCCATTTCGGATGAAAGTCTTGACTTGGCTGAATTGACGAAGCTCGTCGAGGAAGAAGTGCAACCCGCTCTTGAAGGAGTGGAAGGCGCACAAACCGTCCAAATTGCTGGACAAGAAATTCGCCGCGTCGAACTTCAATTCGATCAAGAAGCGCTCGCTGAATACAATTTGACAGAAGACACGGTCAAACAATTGATTCAGGCGAACGATGCCCGTATCGCGCTCGGATTATATGAATTAGGTGACACGGAACAAGCGGTCGTCATCGATGGAAAATCTGAGACGCTCGAAGCGTTCCGCGACATCCAAATCCCTTACTCACCAGCACAATCAACGCCGACGACACCGTCTGCTCCGACTGAATTGCCACCTGGTCAAACACCAGACGTGCCGACAGAGGTCCCGACGGAAACACCATCGGCATTACCACCAAACGTTCCGACTGTCGCGTTGAGCGAACTCGCGACAATCGAGGACAAAGGAATTGAAGAATCGATTTCTCGCTCGAACGGTGAACGTTCAATCGGCGTACAGGTGACGAAGACACAAGATGCGAACACGGTCGATGTCGTCAATGCCGTCAAAGAAGTGTTGAGCGACTTCGAAGCAGAGTATGATACGGCGAATGTATCAATCACACTCGACCAAGGACAACCGATTGAAGAGTCGGTCGAGACGATGTTATCGAAAGCATTGCTCGGTGGATTATTCGCTATCCTCATCATCTTAGTGTTCTTGCGTAACTTCCGCTCGACGATTATCGCCGTCATCTCGATTCCGTTATCGCTTCTCATGGCACTCATCGTGTTGAAACAATTAGGAATCACGTTAAACATCATGACACTCGGTGCGATGACCGTCGCCATCGGTCGTGTCGTCGATGACTCCATTGTCGTCATCGAGAATATTTACCGTCGACTCACACGGTCGAACGAACCACTTCGCGGTAAAGAATTAATCATCGCGGCGACAAAAGAAGTATTCATCCCGATCGCCTCGTCGACAATCGTTACAATCGCGGTATTCTTACCTCTCGGATTCGTCACAGGATTTGTCGGTGAATTGTTCTTGCCGTTCGCATTGACTGTCGTCTTCGCCCTACTCGCTTCATTACTCGTCGCGATTACGGTCGTACCAATGATGGCCGACTCGTTCTTTAAAAACCGCGATAAGTTGAAGCCAGAAGAAGGTCCAGGAAAGCTCGCAGAATGGTATCGCGGCGTCTTGAACTGGTCACTGAACCATAAACTCGTCGTCTTCGGACTCGCGACTGCCCTATTGATTGGTAGTTTTGCCCTCGTCCCAGCGATTGGGGTCAACTTCTTGAACCAAGATTCGGAGAAGACGTTGTTCGTCACGTTCGACCCAGAACCTGGTCAAACGCTTGAAGATTCGATTGCCGCGGCTGAAGTGGCAGAAGAATACTTCATGGAAGAACAACCGAACGCAACGGACGTTCAATTTACAGTCGGTGGAGAGAATCCGCTGAACCCAGGAAACAATAAACAAGGAATCTTTATCGTCCAGTATGACCCGGACACGGAAGATTTCGCAGATGTGAAGTTGGCTGATATCGAGAAGTTGAACGAACTCGCCTCAAACGGGGAGTGGAAAGAACAAGACTTCTCAGGTGGCGGCGCAACGAGCGGTGTCACGTATAACGTCTACGCCAACTCGCTTGAAGATTTAGAAGCGATTGTGCCGACTTTCATCGAAACGATTGAAGAAGAAACGGATTACGTCCGTCAAGCGACATCTGACTTACGTGAGTCCTATGTTCAATACACGTTCAACGTCGACCAACAAGCCGCAGCGGAAGCTGGTGTATCTGCAGGTCAAATCGCACAAGTCATCAGCCAATTCCAGGCACCAGAAAGTCCACTTGCGAGCGTGACAGTGGACGACAAACAGTTAGACGTCGTCATCCCGAACGAGCAAGTGACGTATGACAGTGTCGATGACTTGCAAGCACAAGAAATCACGACACCGTTCGGACCACGCCCGATTTCAGACTTCATTGAAATCGAAGAAGGCACAACGCCGGACACACTCGTCGAGCGCGACGGAAAACTGCTCGCACAAGTAAGTGTTGAACTCAGCACAGATAAAGCGACAGAAGCGTCTGCTGCGATCGAAGAACGCGTATCAGAGATCGAGCTCCCGTCTGGCGTATCGTATGATGTCGGCGGTGTAACGGAACAGATTCAAGAATCGTTCACACAGCTTGGTCTTGCGATGCTCGCCGCAATCGCCATCGTATACTTGGTTCTCGTGATCACATTCGGAGGGGCACTCACACCATTCGTCGTGTTGTTCTCACTCCCGTATGCGATTATCGGGGGACTTGTCGCCCTCCTCATCACGGGTGAAACGATTTCGGTTTCTGCTTTGATCGGGGCACTCATGTTGATTGGGATTGTCGTCACGAACGCCATCGTCTTGATTGACCGTGTCATTCATAAAGAAGAAGCTGGTTTATCAACACGTGAAGCGTTACTTGAGGCAGCAGGCACACGCCTTCGCCCAATCTTGATGACCGCACTCGCGACAATCGGCGCACTCGCACCGCTCGCACTCGGTCTCGAGGGCGGGGCACTCATCTCGAAAGGTCTCGGAGTCACCGTGATCGGCGGACTTACAAGTTCGACGCTTCTCACGTTGCTCATCGTACCGATTGTCTATGAGTTCTTCGCACGATTCCGTAAGAAAAAACAAGCGTAAACAAAAGAGAGTTGACTTTAACAAGTCGACTCTCTTTTTTTGCACTCAATAACACTGCATGATGATTTCGGTTTCTTCAAACCGTTTGGCGCGGAGGGCATCTTCTGGAATAAGAAAATAAAGAATTCCAACATCCCCAAATATGACATCTAATTCTTCAGTAGAATCCATTTGAAAGAGCAGGAAAGGATGATCGAATCGTTCCCCATATGTTTCTTCTACTTCTTCAAACACGTCATTCTGCACTTCATTCGGATGTCCACCGATTGCGTGGAGTTCTTCTTGTTCGAATTGTTCGACAAGCGTTTCGTACAGGTCGTCACCGAGCAAATCGTACAAATCATATCCATTCTCCGCATAGCCCTCTTTGAAAGAAACGGCACGCTCATTCAATGCTTCTCCAACCCGCACTCGCTCAAGTTGCGTTTCTTCCGTATACAAGACACGCCAAAGATGACGCTCGTCCTCATCTCCCCAAGGTTGTTCTTCCAAGTCATAGAAGAAAGACAACAAACCTTCTTTCGGGAGTGCATCCACGGATTCAAACTCAGCTAAATCACTTAAACGGAACTGAGCTAAAAACGTCATATTCTCCCCAGGGTGCAAGTCAGCATTTGGCAAATCGGGATGCCCACCGAATTTTGAATGGCCGATTTGAACTTCTTCTCGTGTGGTTCGTGGTACAAGCGTCAAATTGACCCGCTTCGTGAACGCACCTAAAATGTCTTCCCCGTTTTGTAATCCATGCTCTTCAATAAATTGCTCAATCGTTTTTAGTTCCATCTCGACACCCCGCTTGTTTATGATAGATGTAGTATAGCATGCCGAACGTATGTACCCCTTATCTTTTTTGTTATACCCTTTTCTTGACCCATGAGGATGAATTTGAGAAGATGCATACGTTTTGAATGACGCGAAAGGAAGTCATATATATGAAATTATTGAAATGGATGATTGGGCTCTCACTCTTGTTTGGATTGAGCACGCTCGGCAACTGGATGGTTGAGACGTTCTCGTGGAAAGTACCGGGCAGTGTCATCGGCATGGTGCTGTTGCTCGTCCTCTTAGTAACAAAAGTCATCCGCGTGGAATGGATTGAAGACAGCGCTGGATTTTTGACGAAGCACCTCGCCTTCTTCTTCATCCCGATTGCCGTCGGTCTCATGGCGTACGGTACGTTGTTAAAAGCCGCTGGCATCCCTCTTCTCGTCACACTACTCGTCAGCATGGCGGTCGGTATGATCGTGACGGCTCTCGTTTCCGGGAAAGAAGGTGAGGCGTCATGACATACGTTTGGATCGGATTGACGATTCTCGTATATTCGCTCAGTCGTCAACTTTCGAAAAAGTGGGCATCTCCGTTCACCAATGTCGTTTTCTTAAGTACAGCGATTCTGATTCTTCTGTTACTTGTGACAGGACAGTCCTATGATACGTATAAACCGGCTACTGATCTCATCACCATCTTACTCGGTCCGGCGACAGTCGCTCTCGGGTTACCGCTCTATCGCAACTTACCCGTGTTACTCGCCCGGGCAAAGCGAGCATTGAGTGCGATTGTCATTGGGTCTCTTTCCACGATTTTTGTGGCTGTCCTTTTCGGAAAACTGTTTTCATTTACCGAAAACGTATTGATTGCGCTATCGGTCAAATCGGCCACGTCACCGATTGCCCTTGAATTGGCTCGACAACTAGAAGGTGATGCAACGCTTGCGGCTTCGATTGCCGTCGCCTGCGGTATTTTAGGTGCGATGCTCGGTCCGGTACTATTGACATGGATTCGTATAGACGACCCGTTCACGCGTGGGCTCACACTCGGCACCATCAGTCACGGGATCGGGACCGCTCAAGCGGCGACAGAACATCCGTTGTCTGGTGCAACAGGTGGAGCCGCGATGGGATTGACGGCCATCTTCACCTCATTCATCTTGCCCATTTTATACCCATTTCTCTTTTGAATAGGTCGCGCTCATTTCATCGATGGGCGTGACTTTTTTGTTTCGACTTCAAGCGCGCGTGATAAACTAATGAAGATGAAACTTTTTAGAGGAGGGCAATCCATGCAAGAGAAATTAATTGAACGCTTAATGACATACGCGAAGATTGATACACAGTCTGACTTCACGAGTACGACAACACCATCGACGGCCAAACAATGGGATTTGATTCGTCATTTGGAAAAAGAACTGAAAGAACTTGGGCTGACAGATGTCGAGACGGACGAATACGGCTATCTATTCGCCACACTTCCAAGTAACGTCGATCATGACGTCCCGACAATCGGATTCCTCGCTCACGTGGATACGGCGACCGATTTCACGGGTACGAACGTTTCCCCTCAACTCGTTGAGCATTATGAAGGTGGCGATATCGTCTTGAACGAATCCTTAAATGTCGTCTTGTCACCAAAAGACTTCCCAGAACTTGACGGGTATGTCGGACATACGCTCATGACAACGGACGGAACGACACTCCTCGGTGCGGACGATAAAGCAGGGATTGCCGAAATCGTCACAGCCGTCGAATACTTATTGGCTCACCCTGAGATTCCGCACGGACCGGTCCGCATTGCTTTCACACCGGATGAAGAAATCGGACGTGGACCACATAAATTCGATGTCGCTCGTTTTAACGCGGACTTCGCTTACACGATGGATGGTGGCCCGCTCGGAGAGTTACAGTATGAAAGTTTCAACGCAGCCGGTGCGACCGTCACCTTCCACGGGACGAACGTTCACCCGGGTAGCGCCAAGAACAAGATGGTCAACTCGATGAAGCTCGCGATGGCGTTCCAAAACCGTTTACCGGCTGATGAGGCACCGGAACGTACGAGCAACTACGAAGGATTCTTCCATTTGAACGGCTTTAATGGGGATGTGGAGAAGACGACACTTCAATACATCATCCGCGATCACGACAAACAGAAGTTCGAAGCGCGTAAAGCGTTGATGGAGAAACTTGTCCTCGAATGGAAACAAAAATACGGGGAAGAGCGGATTGAACTCAAAATGGAAGATCAGTATTACAACATGGCCGAGAAAATCGAACCGGTGAAACACATCGTCGATACCGTTGCTGACGTCATGCGCGGCCTTGGCATCGAACCGAAGATTGAACCGATTCGTGGTGGGACAGACGGATCGCAACTTTCTTACATGGGCCTTCCGACACCGAACATCTTCACGGGTGGCGAGAACTATCACGGGAAGTTCGAATATATCTCTGTGAACAACATGGAAAAAGCAACAACGGTCATTATCGAAACACTTCGCACATTCGCGAAGCGTGCACAAGCATAACACATGCGCCTCCAATCGTTCTCTTTTACACTAGAGACATTGGAGGCGATTTTTGATGAAACATACATTTAGCATGAACCTCGGCTGGGATGGCGGACGAAATGACGTCGGTACCCTCGAGGCTGAGCGATTAAAGACACAGATTTCGATTCCACCCGAAATGGACGGTCCCGGAGTCGGCACGAATCCGGATGAGATGTTACTCGGGGCAGCGGCCACGTGTTATATCATCACACTCGCAGCCGTACTCGGACGAAGTGACCTGACTCACCGTGGCATCACGATTGACGCAGAAGGAATCGTCGATGTGACGAACGGCATCTTCACTTACGAAACGATTCGCTATGCGACAACGATTCAAGTCCCTGAAGAGATGACCGACCGAGAAATCACGCTAGTCGAGCGCATTGCGAAAAAAGCGAAAGATCAATGTATGATTTCACGCGCACTCGCAGGAAATGTGGCGTTTGAATTGAATATGACCGTTGTACGAGTCGATTAAAGCCATCATGATGATGGCTTTTTCTGTGCATCGAAGTGTCAGCTACCTTGTTGATCGATAATCTCACCATTTACAGAAATTCCTCGTACAATCGCTCCTACCCCGATGTGAAAATAATATCGGCCAAGGCCTTTTTGAATCATCGTTGCCTCAGTGAACATAGTGTCGTGATGGGATTTCGTTTCAACTGTATCGATTTTTGGATTGTTTACTTCTCCAAATGTCACATCGAAAGCATATTTGACGTTGCCTGAATCATCATAGTCTCTTAAAAAGGTGTCGTACACGGTGAGGTTGTCATTTTCATAGTGTGTCCATCCTGCCGGTCCTAAAACCTCCCATCCTTCTTCATCATTCCCCTCAAAGAACTGGACGACCAATGCCTCCATCTCATTTTGAAACTCAATATCATCTTGAAACTCCATGACATCTTGGAACTCTATACAATCCGGAATCGTCGTGTACATGACGATGGTCACCCCACCGTGTTGTGTTGTATAAATCAATTTATTCATGTCATAAGTAAGACCTTTAGCCAATGCCTCGTCAAAATTATCATATTTCCCAAACTCAAACTTCCCCACCTCAAACGCTTGAAGTTCACTCTTCAATAGCGAATTCACGATACTTGAACTGACCGCAATGAATATGATGATTAGCCAGAGTCTAATTTGTTTCATAGTACCCCCCATTTGATTCACGTGCATTTCGTTCTACATAATATTTCCATCTCATGGTGTAGAATCCTTTATCATGATGCACAAATTTATCTTTAACGTTTGTGAATCATGACGTGACACTGCGCGTTTTTCAAAAACGTGATACAATACACGTCGTAAACTAATCAGAAAAACGAGGGATACCATACATGATTACAGTAAATAACGTCAGCCTACAATTTGGCGGTCGCAAGTTGTTCGAAGACGTGAACATCAAGTTCACACCAGGCAACTGTTACGGATTGATCGGTGCGAACGGTGCCGGTAAATCGACATTCTTAAAGATTTTATCAGGTGAGCAAGATACGACGACGGGTGATGTCAGCATCACACCGGGTGAGCGTCTCGCGGTCCTCAAACAGGACCACTACGCGTATGAGGACAGTGCTGTTCTTGAGACCGTCATCATGGGTCACGAGCGTCTTTACAGCGTCATGAAAGAAAAAGACGCCATCTATATGAAAGAAGATTTCTCAGACGAAGACGGCATGCGCGCAGCTGAACTCGAAGGTGAGTTCGCTGAGTTGAACGGTTGGGAAGCAGAGTCAGAAGCGTCGATGGTTCTTCAAGGTCTTGGGATCACAGAAGCGCTTCACCAGAAACAAATGAGCGAACTCACAGGTGGCGAGAAAGTCAAAGTCCTTCTTGCCCAAGCACTCTTCGGTAAGCCAGACATCTTGCTTTTGGACGAGCCGACCAACGGACTTGACCTCAAAGCAATTCAATGGTTAGAAGAGTTCTTAATCAACTTTGAAAACACAGTCATCGTCGTTTCCCACGACCGTCACTTCTTGAACAAAGTCTGTACACACATGGCAGACCTCGACTTTGGAAAAATCCAATTGTATGTCGGGAACTACGACTTCTGGTATGAGTCAAGCCAACTTGCTACACGTATGGCGGCAGATCAAAACAAGAAGAAAGAAGAGAAGATCAAAGAGCTTCAAAACTTCATCGCACGTTTCAGCTCGAACGCATCGAAAGCGCGTCAAGCGACGTCACGTAAGAAGTTGCTCGATAAGATCACACTCGACGACATTCGTCCGTCATCACGTCGTTATCCATTCGTCGGATTCACGATGGAACGCGAAATCGGGAACGATGTTCTCTATGTCGACAACGTTTCGAAAACGATTGATGGCGTAAAAGTGCTCGACAACGTCACGTTCTCACTTAACAAGACGGACAAAGTCGCATTCGTTGGTCGTTCTGACGTTGCGATCACGACACTCTTCAAAATTCTCATGGGTGATATGGAACCAGATACAGGTTCGGTCAAATGGGGCGTGACGACGACTCAGTCGTACTTCCCGAAAGACAACTCGGAATACTTCGAGGGCTCGGAAAAGAGCATCCTCGACTGGTTGCGTCAGTTCTCACCAGCCGATGAGTCAGATACGTTCCTTCGTGGATTCCTTGGCCGCATGCTCTTCTCAGGTGAAGAAGTCATGAAGAAGGCATCTGTCCTCTCAGGGGGAGAAAAAGTACGCTGCATGCTCTCGAAGATGATGCTCTCAAACTCGAACGTGCTCGTGCTAGACGATCCGACGAACCACTTGGATCTCGAATCGATCACAGCACTTAACAATGGTCTCGAATCATTCAAAGGCGTACTCCTCTTTAGCTCACATGACCATCAGCTCATCTCGACGATTGCGACACGCATCATCGAAGTGACACCGAATGGCATCGTGGATAAAGAAGCAACGTACGATGAGTACTTGGAGAACGAAGCGCTTCAACAACAAGTTGAATCTCTCTATCAAAATGCATAATAAAAATGATCGGCTCGCGTGAGCCGATCATTTTTATTTGACGTCTACCGTCTCCATCACGTGCTCATGAATGTCATGACCTTTCGTGACGTGGACTTGAACGTTGTATGCGCCAGATTCAGTAAAGGTGTGCATCCCTTTGTACATACCAGCATCTGCTTCCTCTAACTTCACCCACTCATGTTTCTCTGCGCCGTCTTGGAAGATTTCGAGTTGTACGTCTGCTCCCGCAAGCATCTCCTCTTCAATCATAACGTGAACCATGAACGGCTGTTCCTCACCTGCTGTCGCCGATTTCGGTTCGAGCGTGATGTCCGCTCCTGCATGGTGATGGTGGTCACTATCCTTTTCCGCTTCGGCAGCCGTTTCAGGATGTCCGACCGTCACATTCGTCGTTGGCATCGTATGCATCGAACGTGCTGTCACGTGAACTTGGACCGTATAGACCGCTTCTTCCGCGAACGTCGTCTCTGCTTCATAGACACCGTCTTTTGTGAGCGACGCCTTGATCATGTCACTTTCTTCCTTTGCACCATTCTTCCATACTTCGAACTTGATCTCATCCGCATCGTCTACAGGCTGACCGTCCTGTGTGACGCGAACAGATAATGGTACCGCTTCTCCTTGATCTGCCGTCGCAGCCACCGTCAACTCTGCCTCTACCGGCTCCATCGATTGTGGGACAGCTGCGCTTTCCGCTTCTTTCTCCGTGCCGCATGCACCGAGTACGAACAGGCCGATGAGTCCAAACACGACCCCAAACCGTGTCATCATCTTTTTCATCATAAGTCCTCCTTATAAATCGCTTACATCTTTCACACATTTTTCATGATACCACCCTTTTCCAGAAAGAGTGTGAGCATTCTGTGAGATAACCCACGATACCTTCTCACAAATTTCACACATATAGTTGAATCAAAATTTGTTTCATCCATTTCCGAATATTAGTCCATCATTTCTAAAAAGGGGTATATAAAAACTATATAGGGTGTGCATTTGGAAAGCCTTAACATCAAGAGGATGACATCATGAATGGAGGCGAATTCAGATGAAACGTAGGGTCATTCGTGGGGCGATGGCACTGTTCATCTTATTGGCGATGGTGATCACACAATCGATTTCTGTCAGTGCCGCCGCTTCAAAATTTATCACGAGCGTGAACACGACAAACAAAGTCGTTGCGTTAACGTTCGATGATGGGGCAGACGGAGCGAACACGAACAAGATTTTAGACATTTTGGCAAAAAACAACGTCAAAGCCACTTTCTTTTTGACAGGATCGGGTGCAAACAACCATCCCCAATACATTAAAAATATCGCCGCGAAAGGACATCAACTCGGTAATCACTCGTATACACATCCTGACTTCACGAAACTAACTGCCACTCAAATGAAATCCGAACTCGACCGCACGGAAGCCTTGATTAAATCATTGACCGGCAAAACGACGAAACCGATTTTCAGAGCCCCGTTCGGAGCCGTCAATAGTACTGTGTTGAACGACGTCGGTGCTGCCGGCTATGGTTACACGATTCAATGGAATATCGATACGATTGACTGGAAAGGATTGACCGCGAGCCAAATCAATACGAAAGTACAAACCAATATTAAACCGGGTTCAATCGTCTTAATGCATACTGGTGCGGGTGCACCGGGTACACCACTCGCATTGCCAACGATGATTTCGCAACTGAAAGCAAAAGGGTACCAATTTGTCACGGTCTCGCAATTACTCGCCTATCAAAACACGTCAACGAACAAAACGTATACTGTGAAGTCCGGTGACACGTTGTACAGCATCGCACGGACGTATGGCGTCACGGTATCCGCTCTAGCGGCAGCTAACAATATCACAAACTATAGCTTAATCTATGTCGGACAAGTGCTTATCATTCCAGGAACAACCGTCACTCCACCACCTACAACGACTGTGAAATATACCGTGAAATCGGGTGACACGCTCTACAAGATTGCGACAATGTACAATACGACCGTCTCGAAGATTGCAGCCGCCAACAAAATCACAAACATCAATCTCATCAGTGTCGGACAGGTGCTCATCATTCCAGGAACAACCGTCACTCCACCACCTACAACGACCGTGAAGTATACCGTGAAGTCGGGTGACACACTCTATAAGATTGCGACGATGTACAATACGACTGTTGCGAAAATCGCAGCCGCCAACAACATCACGAACATCAATCTCATCAGTGTCGGACAAGTGTTGACCATTCCGAAATGAGTGCACTGTGAATCTTTTCCTCTACTTGTGACGTATCGTATGCAAACAGGAAAAGAGGAACCGCTATGACTCGAATCGCAATCCGCGTTAGTATCGCTGCACTCATCGGACTTGGTGTCTCCATTGTCACATTCTCAATTTTGATTTGGCTCGGTTATGAACAAGCACTCACATCCGGTGAGCCGATCCAATTCTTCACTCGTGACATTTATCAATTCGAAAACGAGGTCGGGGTGGCCAATCAGAATCAGATGGCCATACTTGGTGCAGGTTTTATGGGAATCGCTATTCTCATCGGAGAAATCGGGGCACGCCTCAAACAAAAATAACCGCTGCGCGTGCAGCGGTTATTTTTAGTGATGATGTCCACCATCGTAATCATGTGACTGAACTGTCGATTGTTCAATCTGGTCGATTTGGTCTTGTGGTACATCGCCGACAATCATCCATGCAGTTGGGGTATACACTTTCTGCCCTTCATGCACCATGCCGTTCACTCGATAAATTCCTTGATCGAGCTTCACGCTCGTTACGAGGTAGCCATCCCTTTCCGTCACTTCGTATGTCCGTGTGTCCTCGGTGGCATAAGGTGTGACTTGGATATGGCTTTCTGTCACGCGTTCGTCATTCTCTACTTTCATCGCAAGTGTCGTCAATCCGACTTCCACGCGTTCAGGTACAATCAATTGAATCCCAATCGGATCAATGGTGCGTTCAATCGGTTGAAGCTGACACGCGCCTAACCAAATCGTCGCTAGGATGACAGGAAGGACTGTTTTGAATCGTCTCATGCTGCCACCTCCGCTTTCAACTTCCGGCGTCCGACCAACCAATCAAATACGAGAACGATAAGGATACTGATTCCCGCGAGCGGTAATGTCACACCGAGCAGTAAGATCGAGATACCAACGATTCGTTTGATCCGTTCGTCTTCGAACCGCTTCATCTGTTCGATAGATCCGACTTTTCGTTTGCGCCACATCACAAACGAACTGATGACCACAAAAATGAGACCTAGACAAAGTGCGACCCCGACCAATTGATTCAGTAATCCAAACAAACGACCTTCGTGGAAGGCGATTCCGATCGTAATCAGTTTTCCAAGAATCCCATAATCCGCATACGTTACAGAACTAAGTGTCTCACCGCTATATTGATCTAGGTTCACCGTTGCTTCTTTAAACTGGTGTCCTGCTGCTGATGTGACGGTATAGACGCCTGTTTCGCCTTCCGGAAGCGAGATTGTGTACGGTCGATTGATCGACGTATTGTTCACGACCTGATTCAAGTCAATTGGCAACAGTGTACTTGGTGAAGATGCCGGTACAAGATCTGCTTGTGTTGCCCAAGGTACGTCTTCTGCCACATCTTTTGTGGTCACAGTTGATTCCGGTTTAGCGCCAAACGCATAGGCATACATCGGTGCTCCCGTATTTGTCGACGAGGAGACCCACTGCAACATAGCCCCTGACACGGATGACCAGGCAAGACCTGAACTGATGATGATGACGAGGCCTAGCGATGACCATAAAGCGACGCTACCGTGCATTTGTTTCCACCATTGCCGACCTTTCCCAAGCTTCGGCATGAGCATCCGAACCGGATTTTTCCCACGTGGCCAGAATAAGAACGTTCCCGTGATGAGTAGAATAATCGCCCATGACGCTGCGAGCTCGACAATCCAGTTCCCGATTTGTCCGCCTAATAGTGTGCCATGAATCACAACTAACAAATCCATACTACTTTCAGCAGTTCGTGTCCCTAAAACTTCGGCAGTTTCCGGATGGATATATGTATACATCATCTCGTCATTGTTCATCCAACCGATTCGAGTCGATTCACCTTCATCCGGCAATCGAATCGATGTAATCATCGCATCCGGATATTCTGTCATGAATGATTCCTTTTGGATTTCGATCGGCTGTTCTTTCGTGAAAGATGCCGTCATCATGTCTTTGTATTGCATCTTCGTTACTTGTGGTTCAAATAAATAAATGCTTCCTGTCACAGCCAAGATAATGAAAATCGGTGCAAATATAAGACCTGCATAAAAGTGCCAACGCCAAATCGCTTGATACCAAGCGTTGCGTTTGTTCAATCGTTCCCCTTGCATAACGCTTCCCCCTTATTTTTTGTGTCCAACTTGTGAACAGATTGAGTATACAAGGAATGGAAACGTTTTATTCTTGCTATTTGTGACAACTATTCGTCGATATAGAGAAGTCAAAATGAACTCGAATTCATCTTTTTTTCACATATTTCAGGTCTTACACCACACATTTTCACATAAACAAAGAGACGCCAACAAATTAGCGTCTCCAAAGTGTGATTAATTTGTGAATTGCTCTGCTTCTGTCGATCCAGCCAGGGCTGTCGTTGATGATTGTCCACCTGAGATGACGAGTGAGACTTCATCGAAGTAACCCGTCCCGACTTCACGTTGATGACGTGTCGCCGTGTAACCATGTACTTCAGCCGCAAATTCTGCTTGTTGCAATTCCGAGTAGGCTGCCATGCCACGGTCTTTGTATCCGCGTGCGAGCTCGAACATACCGAAGTTGAGCGCGTGGAACCCAGCGAGTGTGACGAACTGGAACTTGTATCCCATTGCGCCGATTTCTTGTTGGAACGTCGCAATTTCTTCGTCTGACAACTTCTTCTTCCAGTTAAATGATGGCGAGCAGTTGTAAGCGAGAAGTTTTCCTGGATACTTCGCATGAATCGCTTCGGCAAATTGACGTGCCTCTGCCAAATCTGGTTCAGACGTCTCACACCAGACGAGGTCTGCATATGGTGCATAAGCGAGACCACGAGCGATGGCTTGCTCGATACCAGCTTCTGTACGATAGAAGCCTTCCGGTGTACGCTCTCCAATGATGAATGGATGATCGATTGGATCGATGTCGCTCGTGATCAAGTTTGCCGCGTGTGCGTCTGTCCGCGCTACGATGATTGTCGGGACGCCCATGACGTCTGCCGCGAGTCGAGCCGAAATCAAGTTTTTCACAGCCGTCTGGGTTGGGAGTAACACCTTCCCACCGAGGTGACCACATTTCTTCTCAGACGAGAGCTGGTCTTCGAGGTGAACACCAGCAGCACCCGCTTCAATCATCGCCTTCGTTAATTCGAATACGTTGAGGACACCACCGAACCCGGCTTCCATATCCGCGACAATCGGTGCGAACCAATGCGTATCGCCTTTTCCTTCTGCCGTTTGAATTTGATCGGCACGTTGAAGCGCCTGATTGATTCGTTTGACGACACTCGGAACCGAGTTGGCCGGATATAAACTTTGGTCCGGGTACATGTGACCTGACAGGTTAGCGTCTGCCGCTACTTGCCAACCGCTTAAGTAAATGGCTTCAAGTCCTGCCTTCACTTGCTGAATGGCCTGGTTCCCTGTCAACGCGCCGAGCGCATGGACGTAGTCACGCTCGTGCATCAATTCCCACAGGCGTTCCGCTCCTTTTGTCGCAAGCGTTTGTTCAATCACGATAGACCCTCGTAACTTCATGACGTCTTCTACAGAGTATGGACGCTCTACCCCTTCAAATCGTTCTGACTTCCAGCTGTTCACCAATTCTTCGCGTTGTTTCATTAATAAACCCTCCTGTATTATATTAATTTTAATTTATTCAATTTGTTATATAACAGATAGTGCAAATTAAACACTTTAGTCGAGGTAAGCACAGCACTCCAACGCTGCTTTGAACGTCGAATGCTCCATCCCACAGCAACGGCATACGTTCTCTTCGTCCCGATCTTCCGGTTTGCGGAAGACGACGACTTCATCGATCGGCTCTTTCATGATTTGGAGCGAGCCGTCGGCACGATCCAAGACGAGGCGCATCAAGTCGTTGCCGTATACGAATGCTGTATTCGCAAGTGATGCTGTCGATTCTCCAGATACGATGCGGCGGACGACCCAACGTTCAATCAACTGTTCGCTTTCCATTTTTTTCGTTGTCATGATGAGGTTCCTCCTTTTAAATTGAACTCCACGGTTTGTCGTTTCATAAATTCACGGCGGCGGCGATGCAAGATTGGTTCCGTGTACCCGTTCGGCTGTTTCAACCCATGAAACACGAGTTCGTGAGCAGCTTGATAGGCGATTGACTGATCGACGTTCGATGTCATCGGTCGGTAATTCGGGTCTGACTCATTTTGCTCGTCGACGACTTGTGCCATCCGATAAAGCGTGACTTCCACTTGATCTGCTGAACAGATGCCGTGATACAGCCAGTTGGCCACATGTTGGCTCGAAATCCGGAGTGTCGCCCGGTCTTCCATCAGTCCGATATGATGAATATCCGGCACTTTCGAACACCCTACACCTTGTTCGACCCAACGAACGACGTATCCAAGCAATCCTTGTAAGTTGTTCTCGAGTTCTTCTTTGATCTCGTCTTGCGAATAGATGCGTGTCGCGAGCGGAATGTCGAGGAGCTGTTGTCGCTCATGTTTCGAATGAGGCTGCTTGATCAATTCTCGCTGTACATCAAAAGCATCGAGTTGATGATAGTGCATCGCATGGAGCGTCGCCGCTGTCGGTGAAGGCACCCATGCCGTCGTCGCCCCGGAGCGTACATGTGCAATTTTTTCACGCATCATGTCCCGCATCCGATCGGGCATCGCCCACATCCCTTTTCCGATTTGTGCTTGATGATGGAACCCGCTCTCGAGACCGGTTGATACATTCAACCGTTCATATGCAGCGAGCCAAGGTGACGTCTTCATTTCTCCCTTTCGACGCATCGGTCCGAGTGTCATCGAGGAATGAATCTCGTCCCCCGTCCGGTCGAGGAAGCCCGTATTGATGAAGACGACCCGCTCTTTCACTTGAGCGATACAATTTTTCAAGTTGAGTGACGTTCGTCTCTCTTCATCCATCACGCCGACTTTTAACGTATGGCGCGGAAGGTTCAATAGATCTTCTACAGCGTCAAACAAGTCATTGGTGAATGCTACTTCTTCAGACCCGTGCATTTTTGGTTTGACGATATAGATCGATCCTTCCCTAGAGTTGAGCCGACGATGTAGATGGCGACTCGCGATCAATGAAGTTAAGATGGCATCAACGATCCCCTCTGGTACCTCACGACCTTCTGCATCAAGCATCAAGTCCGTCGTCATCAAGTGTCCGACATTTCGAATGAACAAGAGTGCGCGTCCTGGGAGGACAACTTCCGCTCCACCTTTTCCAATCAAACGCTTATCTTCGTTTAAACGTCGAGAGAGTCGCTTCCCGTTCTTTTGGAACGAGGCTTCAAGCGTCCCATCCATCAAGCCTAGCCAATTATGATACAGATGAACTTTGTCTTCCGCACAAACGGCTGCGACCGAGTCTTCACAATCCACGATTGCGGATAGGGCTGATTCGAGCTCGATGTCCATCAGTCCAGCAGGATCGATTTTGCCGACCGGATGCTCGCGGTCAAATTGCAGTTCAACGTGTAAGGCATGGTGTCTGAGCATCAACGTCTTCAACTCGTTCGGTTCCCCGGTGTAACCGACGAAAGAATCATCTGCGAACGAATGCTCGTCATCCCCGATTACCGCATAAGCGACATCATCACGAACGACGTATTGCGTCACTTTCTTGTGCGACCCTGACGGTAGCGGGAACGTGTCATCTAGAAACTGTTTCGCCAACCGAATAACTTCATTACCGCGAACGGGATTATATCCTCGTCCCTTTTCCATACCGTCCGCCTCTTCAATCATATCTGTTCCATAAAGGGCGTCGTAGAGACTTCCCCATCTGGCATTGGCGGCGTTAAGTGCATATCTGGCATTGTCTAACGGTACGACGAGTTGCGGTCCCGCTTGATGCGCGATTTCACGATCGACACCCGAAACATCGATGTTAAAATCTTCGACGATCGGTTCGATATAGCCGATTGACGTTAAAAATGTCTCATATTCGATTGGATCGACTTCTTCTTGGCGACTGTACCACTCCTGTAACAATCGCTCATATGTCATGCGCTGCTCCAAAAGTGTCTGATTCACTGGAATGAAACGCTCTAGAAGCGATTCAACGCCTTCCCAAAAAACGTTGATTTCCTGGGGTTCAAGTACGTTTTTATTCACAAATTCAACCAGCTTTTCATGAACATGATACGTATTTAGTCGTTCATAGTGTTCCAAGCGTTCACATCCTCCTTTAACCATTGTTATATATCAGTTGATTACAATATAGACTATTATATAACAGTTTGACAACCCATTTCTTAAAACTTTTTATTTGAAATCTCGTCAGGATGGGTTTACTATACATTGTGTGACCCATCAATGATTGAGTCATCAATGATTTGAGGAGGCGATGTGCATGCGAGATTCCTGCTCGCTCCGTGATCAAATTCTCTATCACATCATCACCGTACAAAAAGAATTGGGGCAATTATTCGACTCTGAAATGGACGGGCTCAGCCTGAGTCGCTACGACATTTTAAGCAACCTGTATCACGTCGGTCCATTGCGACAGCGTGAATTGCAACAGCGCGTCGATGTCGACCATGCCGCCATCACCCGACACCTGAAACAATTAGAGACACAAGGACTGATCACGCGAAGACGCTGTGAACAAGACAACCGTGTCATCTATGTCGAGTTGACAGACGATGGTCGTGAGCAAATTGCACATTGGACTGAGCAAAAAGAGTGCTTAACGGACCGACTTTTTGTCAACATGAAGGTAGAGGATCAACAACAGTTACTAGCATCCCTAACGATGTTACAAGATACTATTGACCATGAAAGGAAGACTACAATATGAACACTGCTACACAAAAAGACTTTATGGAGATTGTCAAAGGACGCCGCTCGATTCGTGTATACGATGAGAACGTGAAGATCTCAAAAGAAGAAATGACACAAATCCTTGAAGAAGCGACAACAGCTCCTTCATCACTTAACTTACAGCCATGGCGCTTCGTCGTCATCGATAGCGCAGAAGGAAAAGAAACGCTCCTTCCACTCGCAAGCTTTAACAAACGCCAAGTGGAAACATCTTCAGCTGTCATCGCACTCTTCGCCGACTATCAAATGGCAGATTACACAGAAGAGATTTTCGATACAGCGGTAGAGCGCGGTATGATGCCGGCTGAGGTCCGCGACCGTCAAGTCGACATGATTAAAGGTATCTTCAAAGATGCACCGAAAGAAATGGTCAAAGACAGCATCATGCTCGATTCAGGTCTTGTTGCGATGCAACTCATGCTCGTCGCACGTGCACACGGGTATGATACAAACCCAATCGGCGGATACGACAAAGCGAACATCGCTGAAGCGTTCGGTCTCGACAAAGAACGTTACCTTCCAGTCATGCTTCTCTCAATCGGGAAAGCAGCAGAAGAGGGGTACCCATCAGTACGCTTCCCAGTCGACCGCATCACAGACTGGAAATAATTCAAAAGGTTCAATCGCCTCAGCGATTGAACCTTTTTTTCATCCGATATATTTGACGACTTCGTTGAAGTCACGACGTGTTTTCGGTGCGAAATCACGCGCCCGATATCCAAATGCGACCATGACCGAAAGTGACCATTCGCCCCGTTCCATCACACCTTCTGAGATGAGCAACTCATCGATTTCCTCTTGATTGAACCCTTCAATCGGGCATGAATCGATTTCGATTTGCGCGGCAGCTGTCATCATATTCCCGAGTGGAATGTATGTCTGACGCTTGATCCATTCCTGGAAGACACGTTCATCATCCAAGAGACGATAGTCGTTCTCCTGGAACTCCTGTACCCGTTTCACGCGTTGCGCGTATTCTTCTTCCGTCCGACCTTGCACGCCCGTCACGATATGACGAATATAGTCCGCATCGTAACGCATGGCTTTCGGTGTTCTTGCGAGAATCAACACGAAGTGGCTCGCAGTCAAAGCCTGACCTTGCGCCCCCCATGCGTGATCTTTAATTTTTTGGAGCAAATCTTCCCGACGAACCACGACGAATTGCCATGGCTCAAATCCGAATGAACTCGGTGAAAGACGTCCTGTCTCTAAAATGAACTCCATGTCCTCTTCTTTGATTTTACGATCCGCATCGAATGCTTTCGTCGCTTGACGCCAACGATACGCCTCTAAAATGTCTTTCTTTTTCATCGTGCTCACTCCTCCATTACCAAGATGACTCCATCATATCAAACCGATAAATCAAAAATCGCTCATGAAGATTCTTCAGCGGCAATCGCACCGTTTGTACGTACTGAAAAGGCGTCTCGTCGTTCAAATAATGGAGGTACTCATCCGCCGGATAATATAAAATCACATCGACCGGGCGAAGATCCGTTTCAACAGATTCGATGATGTTGGCAATCACTTGGCGGAAGACGTTCACTGAGAACGGATTAAAGAAGTAGAATCGATTCGCATCCGGTGGAATCGTGAATTCCTCCGCAAGTCCCTGTTCTAATTGAACACTTCCCCGATTTCGATGTTTCTTCGTATAGCGCGCCCAATTTTGAAGTGCCTCCTCGTGAAACCCACCGTCCATCTCGACACCGATCGCCCGCACGCGAAACGTATACGCTAAATAGAACGGGAGACGTCCTTTGCCCGAACCAAAATCAACGATGGTATCTGCGGACTCTAACGGATACGCATCCCGAAGCAAATCGAGTGCCTCATAAGGTGTCGGTTCATAACGATGATATTCCGCCGAAGATGGAAATCCTTGCTGCGGTTTGGCCGTCTCGATTTGTAACAGTTGCTCATATTGCTGTTCGTTCATGATGAACCCCTTTCTTGAATAGATTGGAAGAATGGATGCCGCTCCATTTCTCTCGTGAACGACGTCTGTTCCTGATAGGCGACATACATGACATAAATCGGAACCAATACTTTAAACCAGCTTGGAAGTAAAATGAAGCTTGTCACGCCAAGCGGAATGAGTCGAAACCACAAATTTCGGTGGCTCGGCGTCCTGAAATAGATTAGGATTGCCATCGTCCGCCTGATGGTGCCAAAGCGATTCGGTTTCGGTCGATATAGTGGACGTTTCCGCTCACTCGTCTTCTCGATGGCACCTGAGGTTGTCAGCAGGACTCGGTCAAATGAGGCACGCTCACGTTCCCCGATTTCAATCTCGCGACCGATATTCGGATGTTTCGACACCCATCCTTCCCCGACGTATAACGCAAATGTGACCATCATGCTTCCGATCAACACACTGAGTAACACCGACTCAATCAATAGCGCATACACGCCTACAAAAGCAATCAACACGACCAATAATCGTTTCATGAGATGGACGTGTCGGAGGCGAAGTTGATACTGAATCCATGTATGACACCAGGAGAGTAAGAAAAGTGCGGCTCCGAATGCGAGTATCTCGACAATGGTTCTTCCCTTCACATGTAGAATCGGTGCGACCAATAGAAGATAGAATCCGTATTGAATCAGATGTTGAGTCATCTGATATACGACGGAGTACCATTTCAACTGTCGAATGAGATGACGATCAGCTACAAGAATGAGGTCGGCGCGCTCCACCCAGACAAATATGCGGTCCTGCCACATCACCCATCCGAACAGGATTGCCCATAACAAATAAGGCACATCACGCAACCAATCGATATTCCCTTCCCATACGAGCCAGTAAGAATACCCTGCCCATATGAGAAGAGGAATGACGCCGTATAAGAAAATCGTCCAGTCGACAATCAGTCGGATCGTCTTCCACTGTTGTTTCATATAACGGGAGACACGCATCCAAAACAATCGTTTCGCAATCATCGGAGCGCCACATCTTCCATCATATCGAACAAGGTCATCCCCTCAGTTTCGAGTGCTTCACGAATCTCTGCTTTCGTCCCACTCGCCAGTAGTTGCCCGTCATCAATCCATACGAACCGGTCACACAACCGCTCGGCCGTATCAAGAACATGTGTGACTAGTAAGACAGCGGCTCCTCTTGTGCGCTCTGCTTCTAACAGTCGGAGTAGCTGAATGGTCGTCGTCGCATCCAATCCGATAAACGGTTCATCCACAATCAATACATGTGCTTCTTGAATGAGCGCCAATAAAATCATCGTTTTTTGTTTCATCCCTTTTGAAAAAGAGGAGAGATACCGGTCTGTCACACGATCGAGTCGGAAAAGCTTCAGCAACTCCTCCGTCTTTTCTGTCGACTCGACACCCGTCAATTCTTGAACGAGCGCAATATGTTCCGATAGTGTCAAATAATCGTAGTAAACGGGTTGCTCCGGGATGTACGCATAGCGTTCCATCTCGACGGTTCCTTTCATCCATGGAATCGTTCCTGTCAGACAGGCAATGGTGGTCGTTTTTCCCGCACCGTTCGACCCAATCACCCCTAAAATCTCACCTGACCGCACATCAAACGAAATGCTTTGAATGACTGGCTCGTTTATCTCATATCCTGCTTTGTCGATTGATACGATCATCTCATGTCCCCCTATTCAAAACGAAATCGAGCGTATTCTCCTTGATTTTATCAAAATTAGGCGAGAATACGCCCACTTCTAAACGTTAAGGACAGGGCTTACGTGAAAGTGGGAGATGAATCGCCAGCCTCTCTTTCGGGTATGATTCCTTCAAGGAGGTGAACCTTATGGTGAAGCACAAGGGCTATAAGTTCCGGATCTATCCGACGAAGGAACAGGAGGTCCTGATCGCCAAGACGATCGGCTGTTCGCGTTTCGTCTTCAACCATTTCCTGTCGAAATGGGACACGGCCCATGAAGCGACAGGCAAGGGACTGTCGTATGATGACTGCTCGAAAGACCTTCCCATGCTCAAGCAGGAATTCAGTTGGTTGACGGAAGTGGACAGCACGGCCGTCCAGAACAGTGTCAAACACCTGGCCGACGCGTACAAGAGATTCTTCAAGAATGAGGGAAATCATCCCCGTTTCAAGTCGAAGCGAAACCCCGTCCAATCCTACAAGACGAACATCCAAGGAAAGTCCCAGCTCCCCGAGGTCTCGATCGTCGGGAATCAACTCAAACTCCCCAAGCTGAAATGGGTGCGGTTCGCCAACTCGAGACAGGTCGAGGGTCGCATCCTGAGCGCCACGATCCGACGCACGGCTTCGGGCAAATACTTCGTCTCCCTTCTCGTAGAGCGGGAGATCAGTGAACTGCCGAAGACCGGTTCATCGGTCGGCGTGGACGTCGGGCTGAAGAACTTCGCCATTTTATCGGACGGCACGGTGTACCAAAACGACCGTTACTTCCGTACGCTCGAGAAGAAGCTGGCAAGGGAGCAACGCAAGTTGTCCCGTCGCCAGCGCATCGCCCTGAACAAGAGGGTAAGACTCTCCGAGGCAAAGAACTACCAGAAGCAGAAGCGTAAAGTCGCCCGTATCCACGAGAAGATCGCCAACAGACGCACCGACTTCCTGCACAAGGTGTCGACCGAGATCGTCAAAAACCACGACGTCATCGGCATCGAGACCCTGCAGGTGAGGAACATGCGGAAGAACCGCAAGTTGAGCAAGTCGATCTCCGAGGTCAGCTGGTCGGAGTTCTTTCGCATGCTCGAGTATAAGGCCGACTGGTACGGGAAGACCGTCGTGAAGGTCGGGAAGACCTTCGCCTCGAGCCAATTGTGTTCGAGTTGCGGCCATCGACACACAGACGTGAAGCATCTCGGCTTGCGTGAATGGACATGTCCGAACTGCGGGGTCCACCACGACCGTGATGTGAACGCAGGACTGAACCTCAAACAAGAAGCCGAACGCATCTTGGCTTCTTTAACCGTCGGGACGACGGGGCTAGCCTGATCAGGTTTCTCTCGTTAGAGAGGATAACTCAGGAATCCTCCACCTCTAAGAAAAGCGTAGGTGGGGGTAGTTCAATCCAGTATAACCTAAACATTCTGAGCAATTGGGAAACGCTCCGGTTGAAGCGGTTTCGTGATAGAACAACCACAATTATTTTTTTGAAGATTGAGTGCGATTCGTTTACTTTAGCGTGGTAACGTGAAATGATAATAATACCAACTCTTTAAAGTGAGGTGACGGTGTGTCTACCACGGAGTACGAACAAGCGACATCTATTTTGCATCACCTCTTTACCGCCTCTTCCTTTGTCGGAATCGATTTCGGTTCTGGTCCAAATCACCATCTCCTCTATTTCAGTCGCCAGGGGTTAGAATCCTGGATCTCGATTGAGGGTCCGTGGCACGTTCACGCTACACAAAACACGTTTGACGAAGGTGAACAACTCGAACAACTCATGCGGCTTCGTCGTGAGCGCATCCATCACGTACGACTCGGTGACGAACATCCCCATCTCGAACTCGAATTTGAATCAGGTTCTCTCCTATTCATCAATGGATTTCAAGAACAATTTGAATGTTGGCAAGCAGGTGACGCACGACCGCTCGGCGGAGATGCCTATTTATTGGTCGCGATGCCGCAAGGTGAGCTTGCTGTCTTTGCAGATGGTGACGACGAATGAGCACATGGACGGAGATTGTCTTGTATATGTTGATTGCCGGGGGCGTTAGCCTCGCGATCATCTTATTGCGAAAGATCACGAAAGCATGAGAAAAGCGGCCGAGGCCGCTTTTCTCATTTGACTGATTCTTCTTCGTATAAGCTTGCGCCTTGTGAACGAATCACATCTTGGTACCAGAAGAACGATTCTTTCCGTTTTCGTTCTAACGTCCCGGTACCATCGTCATGTCGATCTACGTAAATGAAACCGTACCGTTTGCTGTACTCACCTGTCGAGGCACTCACCAAGTCGATACAGCCCCAACTCGTGTACCCCATCACTTCAACCCCGTCTTCGATTGCATCCATCATCCCTTTTAAATGGTCGCGTAAGTAATCAATCCGATAGTGATCATGAATTGTTCCATCCGACTCGATTTGATCATATGCACCTAATCCGTTCTCGACGATGAATAACGGGAGCTCATAACGCTCATATAATTTGTTTAAGATGACACGAAGTCCCGTCGGATCAATCTCCCATCCCCAGTCACTCGCTTTTAAATATGGATTTTTGACCCCGCTCATGATATTTCCTTCCGCTTCATTCTGGTCTTTTTCAGCCTTTTCAGTGCGCGACATATAATAACTGAGCGAAAAGAAATCAACTGTATTTTCTTTTAGAATTTTAAGGTCGCCATCTTCCATTTCAAGTTCAATGCCGTTCTCTTGGAAAAAGCGCTTCGCAAAGCTTGGGTATTTCCCGCGTACGTGAACATCTCCACAGAAGAAGTTCATCATCCGCTCAGCATCGTGGGCATACCAAACATCGTCCGGGTTTGAGCTGTATGGATAAACCGGAGCTGCAATGAGCATACATCCAATTTGCATCGTTGGGTCTATCTCGCGTGCCGCTTTCGTTGCGAGTGCACTTGCTACCAGTTGGTGATGAAGTCCCTGATACGTAAGTTGTAATGTGTTTTCCTCTTCTCGAACCGCGATTCCTAGACTGAGCATTGGCATGAATTGCGCCCCGTTGATTTCATTGAACGTCAGCCAATATTTGACCTTACCTTGATACCGTTCGAATAAGACGCGACTGTATCGTTCAAAATATTCTACGAGGCGACGATCTCGCCAACCTCCATAATGTTTTGCAAGATGCAATGGCATCTCATAGTGAGAAATCGTGACGAGTGGTTCAATGCCTTGTGCGACCAACTCATCGATGACGCGATCGTAGAATTGAAGACCTTCCTCGTTCGGTTCAACTTCATCTCCATTCGGGAAAATTCGTGACCAGGCAATCGACATACGGAACGTCTTGAATCCCATTTCTTTAAAGAGGGCGATATCTTCTTTGTAGCGATGATAGAAGTCGATCCCTTCATGGTTCGGATACGAATATTCATCATGTAATTCAAAATCAAACGTTGGGTCATGAATGATCTTCATTCGGTGCTTTCCACCTGGCATCACGTCAGCAATCGAAAGTCCTTTACCACCTTCCTGATAACCGCCCTCTAGTTGATTGGCCGCAGTGGCCCCGCCCCATAAAAATTCACTCGATACTTGTTTCATATTGTCTCCTCCTTTGTTATACAATGACGCGCAATACGCCATGATTCGCTTCTACTGTTCCTGTGTAAGTTGGCAATACGTCTAAATAATGATCGGTATTCGTCACAATGATTGGCGTGATCGTGTCATATCCTTCACGAGCGATGGCATCCATATCAAACCGGACGAGCGAATCTCCTTCTTTCATTTTCTGTCCATCCGTCACAAGTGTTTCAAAGTACTTCCCGTTTAATTTAACCGTGTCTAAACCAATGTGAATCAATACTTCTACACCTGTATCAGATCGAAGGCCGATTGCATGTTTTGATGGGTAAACCGTGACGATTTCGCCGTCAAACGGAGCATACACGGTACCTTCTGAAGGCATGATGGCAATCCCTTTCCCCATCGCCCCACTTGAGAATACTTCATCTCGAACCGTTTCAAGCGACACGACTTCTCCTTTCAATGGAGCTGAGACCGGAAAGCCTACCTGCTCAGATACAGACTGGGCGACCTCTTGTTCTTGCGACTCGACCGTCGCTTCTTCTTTGTGGAAGACCATTGTCAACACGAGAGCGACCACCGTTGCTACCGCCATTCCGATAAATGCTCCGTAAAATGCTAAATCGACACCCGTTGGAGGAATCATGACCGGAATGCTAAAGATTCCGAGTCCTCCCATCGCATAAGCTGCTGTACCGAACAAACCTCCTACTACACCACCAGCCGCTCCACCAACTACTCCAAACACAAATGGTTTTTTACGCGGAAGCGTCAAGCCATAGATAGCCGGCTCCGTAATTCCAAACACACCTGCGATTGTGGAAGATGTTCCTAACCCTTTCACTTTCGGGTTTTTGGCTTTTAAGGTAATCGCGAGAACCGCACCTACTTGACCAAATGTGGCCATCAATACACCGACAACGATCGTATCCATGCCGACGACCGATAAGTTGTTGATGATGATCGGCACAAGCCCCCAGTGAAGCCCGAACATGACGAGCACTTGCCAGAACGCACCGATGAATGCGATCGCGATGGTCGGACTTAATTCATATAAGAATGAGTATCCGTTCGCCAACCCTTGACTCGCATACGTCGCGACCGGTCCGATTGCTAAAAACGTTAGCGGGACAACGAGTAACAATGCCATCATCGGCGTCGTGAAGTTTCGGACGGCCTCATGTGTATGACGGTTGAAAAATGCTTCTACTTTTGAAGACACGTATGTCGCCAAGATAATCGGAATAACCGAAGATGCATAACTCATCAAGACGACTGGTACATTGAGAAACGTTAATGACTCACCTGCTCCTTGAATGGCGACAATCGAAGGATAAACGAGCGCACCCCCGATAATCATCCCAATATACGGGTTCCCACCAAATTTCTTCGCAGCCGAATGTCCTAAAATCACTGGTAGAAAGTAAAATAGTGCGTCTGCCGCGGCATTCAAGACGACATACGTCCCCATCTCTTGCGTTAATAATCCGAGCGCAACGAGAATCGCAAGTAATCCTTTCAACAAACCACTACCTGCCATCGGTCCGAGAATCGGCGTAAAGATTCCGGCAATCACATCGATCAATCGGTTGAATACACCTGATTTTTCTTCATCATCGGTCGAAGATGTCTGGAAACCACCGACGTCGACAACCTCTTTGTAGACGTACGGTACATTGTTTCCGATGACGACTTGAAACTGTCCGCCGCTTTGAACGACGGTGATGATACCATCTTGTTGTTTCAATGTTGTCGCACTCGCCTTTGATTCATCTTTTAGTTTGAAGCGCAACCGCGTTGCACAGTGAAAGACGCTTTTGACGTTTTCCTTACCACCGACATGTTGCACAATCGTTTCTGCCAGTTGTTTGTATTGGTCCATCTTGTTCACTCCTTATCATTTTAGGTAAAAAGAAAAACCTAAATCACCACACAACAAATTGTGTAGTCATTTAGGTTTGGCCTGCATCATCAGTAACCATCCTTAGGATCGGCGTTCTTTCATTAAGTTTTCGATATGAATCATCATATACAGCCTTTCGTCCATCGATACGTCGTAACGATATTTCGTCGCGATCAACCCGGCGATTTTTTCGACACACTCAAACGCTTCCGGATATCGCTGCTTCACCATCAGGAACAAGGTTTCGTCACCCGTTGACTTGACCTTCTCTCCAGATGCAAGGCGCTGCACAAAATATTTTAAATGTGTCAAAAAGCGTGCATACGCGTATGACTCTTCGTCCAATTCGATTTGAAAATGGTACGTAATGATCGTCAGAATCGCTTGCGTAGCTCTCGTCATCTCGGTGACAAGATGCAGGTTTTCACCTTTGACACCAGACATCGTCGCATTGACGAGATGTAAGGCAATCGCAACTGCCTCGTCTTCATCAAGTTTGACCTCGTGCCGCTCATTGATCAGTTTAACCGCTTCTTTTCCGATAGCGAACTCCGGTGCATAAAATCGTTTCACTTCCCAAATGAGAGGATTTCGAATTTGGATTCCATCCTGATACCGACTGAGCGCAAAATGAAGGTGGTCTGCTAGCGTCACATATAACGAATCATGGATTGGTTGATCCAATCGTTGTTCAGCCAACCTGACAATCTGCTTCACTGTTTCCATCTCATCTGTCGGCATTTCATTTAAAAAGTGAACGAAACGCTCATAGCTTTCTTTACTCTCGAGCGTAAAGATTTTTTCGATTCGTGTCTGGTCAATTTGATCGCCAGGTCGCTTTTGAAACGCAATCCCACGTCCCATCACAACCTGCTCTTGACCGTTCGCATCGATTGCTACGACATTGTTGTTGAACACTTTTGAAATATGCATGGTCTCCTCACCTCGCTCTCATTCAACTGAACTGAAAAGAAAAAAACCTAAATTCACACCAGAGTCCAATATGGAGTCATGGCATCAATTTAGGTTTTGCCTGCATCACCAGTAACAATCCCAAAGTGGATTTTCTTCTTTTCGATATAAGCATACTCCCTAGAAATCTTGACGTCAACATAAAATTAAAACGCTTACATCGTGACCGTTTTATTCATCGAACAAGACCCGCTGCATCCGCTCTGGCGCATCCAAATAGTCGCGCATGACCTTTACATGTTCCAGATCATCAAACGCTGTCGGAGTAAGCCCCGTCTCCACTTGCAAAATCATCGCACCTGGATACGACATTAAAATGGGTGAGTGACTCGCAATGATGAATTGACTGCCGGATTGTACGAGTTCATGCATGCGCGCGAGCATCGTCAGCTGACGCATCGGCGACAATGCGGCCTCTGGCTCATCTAAAATGTAGAGACCCTCTCCACGAAATCGGTGTAGCATGAGGGAGAGAAACGCTTCACCGTGTGACTGTTCATGAAGAGAACGTCCGCCGTATGATTCATAAAACCGTTCAGGATTTCGCCCTGATTTCGCAATCTCGTCCACATAACTTGATAGCTGGTATGCCGTCTCGGCACGTAAGAAAAAGCCATCTTTCGGACGATACGGGCCTCGAATCGGACGAAGCGCTTCAAACAAGGAACTATGCGTCGACTCTGTTTCAAATTGGAAGGAAGGTGCTCCGCCTTCTGGATTGAATCCGGCCGCGACCGCCATCCCCTCAATCAACGTCGACTTTCCACTCCCGTTCTCTCCAACGAGAAACGTGACCGGATGATGAAACGTCAGTTCATCGAGTGTCTGAAAGATTGGTAACGTATACGGATAGCCTGTCGAACGGATTCGTTTCCTCTCTAACCGTACCCCACGCAAAAACAAAGTCATGTCCATTCGATCCAAAATGTCGCCCCCTTCTCTGAATCAACCCCGTAAGAAAGCCCTTGTGCTTCAAGAAGTAATTTCGTGATGGCGAGACCTAGGCCATGTCCGTTCGAGCGGTCTCCTTTCACATACATATCCCAAATGGAATGCTGGATGGTAGGGTCAATTCCCTTCCCTTCATCTGTCACTTCTAATCGATTTGGCGTCAGTCTGATGGTGATGCATCCCCGAGGAGGACTCGCTTCATACGCATTTCTCAAGAAGTTCGAGAGAACCCGTTCCATCGCTAGTCGGTCAGCTTGAATCATTACAGACTCCAATTGTAAATCGAGCGTCACGTCTTTTTGTCGGAACCACTCGGACATCCGTGAAGTCAGTCGACGAATCAAGTCATCTAGTTGAAGCGACTCTATTTCAAGCGGAATCGTACCGGACGACAACTTTGAATATTCGAGCATCTGGTTGACGAGTCGGTCAATCCGGTCCACTTCCTCGGTAATACTTTTTCCGGTCATCGAAATATCCGATGTCTCCACAACACCTAGCTCCAGCATCTCCGCCTCGTTCCGAACGATGGCGAGTGGTGTACGCACATCATGCGTCACCCCGGATATAAATGATTTTTGAAGCACCTCTTTTTCTTGAAGCGATTCATTCATACGACCGACCGTGACGGTCAAATCCCCAATCTCGTCATTCGTCACATTCGGTAGAGTGATGTCGTGTCGTCCCTCCATGATCGATGCGGTCGCTTGCTTCAACTCCACGAGCGGCTGCGTGAGCCGACGACTCATCCAAAATGTGACGCCGATGGCAACCAACAGTGCCAGGATAAACCCACCTGCTAGGATAAGATAGATTTGCTGAAACTGTGGATTCGAGAACGGTACGGGGCTGTACGTCACGATTTGAATATCCCCATCTTCTTGTAAATACGTCAAGAAGCGGGTGCCGTTCACACTCACTTCGTCCTGAACCGCTAAGTCATTCGGGTCAAGGCTGATCGGCATCATGCGATGCATCCGTCCACCACGTTCGAGCTCGACCCGTTGTCCGTCCTGAAATAGGAGCACGTCTAGTTGACCTGGAATCCCACGTCCCTCTTGAACGGCCTCATACACAATCGCCGCCTCGCGCTCCAATTGTGCATATGTTTCGTCTTCTGCGAAACGTCCGATCAATAATGACGTGAGTCCGAAAGTTAAGAGTGCCATCACAGCAAGTGGTAGAACAGCCGTCCACAGTAATTTCTTCATCAACCGATTCATGACAGTCCCTCTAAGCGATAACCGACCCGGTGAACGGTCTTCAACTGTTCTTTCAGTGTGGGTGATTTATCACGTAGTTGTTTAATATGAGTGTCGACCGTACGCGTATCTCCGACGAACGCGTAGTCCCATACGTCGTCGAGCAGGCGATTCCGGTCCAACGCCTCTCCGACGTGCTTCCATAGATACAAAAGTAGTTCATACTCCTTGTTCGTCAGTCGAAGCGGATATCCGTTCTCCTGCACCATTCTCGATTTGATGTCGATAGTGAGCGCTCCGAATTGAATCACATCGGTCTGTTTGACGAGACGTTTCAGACGAATCTCCAGCTCTTTCAAGACAATCGGTTTGACCAAGTAGTCGTCTGCCCCGAGCTCCAATCCGAATACGCGATCATCTGCCTCACCTCGCGCCGTCGTCAAGATGATGGCAGGTGCGGGCTGTTGCGCTTTCAATGTCGGAATCAAGGTCCATCCTTCTCCATCCGGTAAGCGAACATCCAATAAGATTGCATCAAATCGTTGGTGCAGCTGTTGTTTCGCCTCACTCAAGGTCATCGCCACGGTCACCTCAAACCCGGCATAGGTTAAAAAACGGGACATGCCGTCCGCCAGTTTTTGTTCATCTTCCACAACGAGTACGTTCATCTCATATCGCCTCCACATCCATTATATCGCACACATCGAACGTCCCACCGTTTCCCAAAGACAATTTGCAGAAATCTTGCAACTCCCTCACAACTTCTAACGCCTTCAGTTCTACACTTGAAGTAACAAAGGAGGAGATACACATGAAATCAACAAAACTTGCAATCGCCTTGGCGGGTCTTTTAGCCGTCTCGGGCACAGGCGTATATGCCGCGACGAATGACACGACGACAGATGAATCGACAACGACAGCATCCACACAATGCGAACGTGGTGAACGGGGTCCTGGTATGTTCGGTGAACGAGAAGCGGGGCATGCCGCCCTCATCGAAGCGCTCGGTTTAACAGAAGAAGAAGTGGATGCTGCTCGCGAAAACGGGCAATCACTTCCTGAGCTTGCAGAAGAAAAAGAGATCTCAATCGAAGCGTTCATCGATGCCATCATGACATCGCATGAAGAAAAACTGGCAACCGCTGTGGAAGAAGGAAACTTGACGCAAGAAGAAGCCGATCAAATCCTTGCGGACCACGAAGAACGTTTTGCCGATGTGACGAGTTACGATGACTTAGAAGATGCTCGCGGCATGCGCGGCGGACGTGAAGGGGGTCGCCATGGGCATGGGCACGGTCCACATCATGACGATTCATCCTCTTCAGATGACGATGCTTCAACAGAGAGCGACAGCAACGTAGAAAATCAAAGCAACAACTTGTAAGTCAAAAGGCAGCCACCGCATGTGGCTGCCTTTTCATATGACGAGTAATAACAACGCATAACCCAACAATCCGATCAAAAACGCACCAAAACTACTTTCACGTTCAGCAGGCAACTCTTCTTTCATGACGTTCAAAATCACCCCTCCTGCCAAAAAAGCGACAACGATGGACAAGCCGAGTTCATTTACTTCTGCAAATGTACCGACTCCCCATCCTATAAGCACGGCAAGCGCTAAGAAAATCCGCCCTTGTCGATCATAAAGTTGCTGATGATGCTGACGCAATCCTTGATCAACCGTTACAAAGTGTATACCGAGCGCCACAAAGTAAAGGAACATCATGCCATTCGATTGAAACTCACTTTCTGCGAGTACATAACCGATGCTAAACGTATATAGCGTGAACGAACCGATGTGAATCCAAAATACATACGGTTTTTGTTTGCGTTTATTGGCCGTCGCGAAACGTTCGAGTCCATAAAAGACAGCTAGTCCTAACATACTGATAATCAAGATATGGTTTTCAAGGGAAGCGAAGACGTTATTCCCAATCTCTCCTTCAAGTTCGCGTTGATATTCATTTAACTCTGGCAACAGATGAAGAAATACATAAGCAACGGCAATCCCGCCAGCCACTGATAAAAAACGGCTCCTCGGCACTTCACGTACTTGAATGAGCTTTCCTGAAAAAAAGTGAATCACGGCAAAACCGAGTGCAAACCAAAAGCTTAACTCGAACACATGAGCCCCTCCCACATTAAGACTTCTCTCTATGTGCTCTTACCCTTTCACCATATGCTACATTCATTTCCGATTAGATTGCTCTTGTTTCTTTCTTTCTCGAATCTCTTTCTCCACTCGTCGTAACGCTTTTTTCGATCCTCGTGCAAAGTCGTGCGCTTCCTTTCGTTCTTGATACGTCGTAAACAACGTATCCAAATCATAGTCAGCCGGATAAAGTTCCGTTGCCCGTGCTTCTAACCGGACACGACGACTCGGCAACACTATATACTCTGCATCCACGAACACTCGTACATGCCGACGCGATGCATCAAACGAATAGACAAGACCGACTTGATTCGTCTCCAGTAGACGGACACGGTCACCTTTTTCAAAACGCTCTGCTTCTTCAAGTGGTACCACTTCCACTTCTCGCGTTATTTTAGATTCATCGACTTTCGTAGTGTCATACGTTTTCTCGTTCATGTAACGAGATGCCTGTTTGAGAATCGCTTCCGGTAACTTCATCTTGCGAGCGATAAACAAGGCGTTGCTATCGCCAGACTGCCCCATAAGGAGTCTGTATTTCGGTTCGAGCGTTTCCGGGTCAAACTGCATCGCAGCGTTCATGAAATCCGGATGCGCTTCAGAATACGATTTGATTTCTCCATAATGCGTCGACGCCACAACGATCGCGCCCCGTTTATATGCCGCTTCTAAAATCGCAATCGCAAGAGCAGCCCCTTCATTTGGTTCCGTCCCACTTCCGATTTCGTCGAATAACAAGAGCGACCGTTTTCCAGCGGTTTGCATGATTTTCGCCACATTGTGCATATGTGCCGAGAACGTACTGAGCGCCGACTCCAAATCCTGATTGTCTCCGATATCGACGAACACCTCATCGAATGTCGAGATGACCGTATCGGGATGGGCAGGAATATGCAGACCCGTCATCGTCATGAGACTGAGGAGTCCAATCGTTTTCAATACGACAGTCTTTCCGCCGGCGTTCGGTCCCGTGATAATCAAGCCGCGATAGTCCGTACCGATGGCAAAATCGAGTGGCACAGCGCTTTCTAAGAGCGGATGGCGTACTCGTTTCAATTGGATGCGCCCGGTCGAATTCACATGCGGTGTCACGCCATCAATCGACTGACTGTACTTCCCTTTGGCGAAGACCATATCGTACTGGGCGATGACGTCGAGCGTCGCCTCGATTTCAGGAAGAACTTCTGCCACCGCTCCCGTCAACGTCGCTAGTACTTGATACACTTCTACCGCTTCTTCTGTACGTTTGACGACGAGTTCGGCGTTCAACTTCGAAATGGCTTCCGGTTCAATAAAGACCGTCGTGCCGCGATTCGATGTGTCCACAATCGTACCTGCTACTTTATGCTTATATGAAGCTTTGATTGGAATGGTGAAGCGGTCCTGTTTTTTCGTGACGAACCCGTCTTGAATCATCTCGCGATTGGCGGCGCTCTTCAAAAACTTGGCCAACCGTTCCTCGATCCGTCCTTCGAGAATATCGACTTGTTTTCGAATCCGCTTCAACTCTTTCGACGCCTCATCGACGACCTGACCGGCTCGAATCGCTTGCGTGATGTCTTCTTCGAGCGTTCGCCATTCGCCCATTCCGGCAGCATATGCGGACAAAAGCGGTGCGAAAAATTCATGTTCGAGCATGAATCGCTTCAGCTTGCGAGCGCCACGTAAAAACTCGGCGACCGCTTCGAGCTCGTTTGCTTCGAGTTGAATTCCGCGTTGTAGTTTGCCGATGATCGTCTCCATATCAGACACGCCGATGAATGGCACGTGTGACGTCGCATCTAAAATCGCTCGTGCTTCAGACGTTTCCTGCAGACGTTTCTTCACCGTCGCAATATGGCTCGTCGGACGTTGCTGCCTGAGTAGTCGTCTTCCGAATCCGCTGATGCAGAAACGCTCTACTTTTGTCATCAATTCATTGTATTGTAACTTTTCAAATGTTTGTTCGTTCATGTGTCTCTCTCCTCAAATTGTAGATTCGAGATACCGCGCAAACAAAAAAGCGTCGGTCGATGACGACCAACGCAAAAAGACAGACTGGTGTCTGGCAGTTTTTGATGGGCGGTATCTGTAACGGAACATGACGGCATGACAAAAACACGTGTCATCCGACATTTTTCAGTTCGTTAGGCAGATACAACCTCACTCATCAACATGCAACACCTTTCTTCAATAGATTCGCCCTTACTATACAATAAATTCACTACCTTGTAAAATTTTAGAGAACGCTTTCAAAAAAAGACTTGTGTCTCAAATCAACACATGTTATGTTGAACGTGAAGAAACGAATAGCGATCACATGTGACTGATTCGATCAGGCATGGGGTAAGACGTACGGTGCATGCCACCCGTCTATACTCCATGCCTGTTTTGTTTTTCCTCGTTTTGAGTTAAGAAAGGATGTAGAAGATATGTTATGGAATAAGTTAATGAATCGACACAAACCGACACTGCACTCGCCAATGGAAGGAGACGTTATTCCACTCGATCAAGTAGCGGACCCGGTCTTCAGTGAAAAGATGATGGGGGATGGCATTGCCATCACACCGACAGACGGAGCAGTCGTCTCACCAGCTGACGGAGAAATTGTACAAATCGCTCCGACCAAGCACGCCATCGGTATTCGGACCGAGGATGGTGCTGAGATTTTGATTCACGTCGGACTCGACACCGTCGAACTCGAAGGTCGACCGTTCAATCTCCGTGTAGATGTAGGTGACCACGTGAAAACAGGACAGCTGTTAATGACAGCCGACTTGTCCCAAATCCATCAAGCTGGTAAAGACACGGTCACGCCAATGGTCGTGACGAATGGTGGCGCGCTTGCCCATCATTACGCCTTCACATTCACGAAGGAAGCCGTCCCGGGTAAGACGATTGTCGCCCGAGTGGAAGCGTGACTCCGGAACAAGGAGGACACATGATTAAGATCAAAAAGATTTTGAACAACAATGCGGTCATCGTCTCGGACGATGGGGAAGAAAAGATTGCGATTGGTCCTGGTGTCGCCTTTAAAAAGACGAAGAACGACATCGTCAATCCCCATAAAATCGAAAAATTGTTCATCATGCCGGAAAACGATAAGTTCCAACAGTTGTTGAGTCGGATTCCCGTTGAACACTTTACCGTTTCCGAGGACATTATTTCGTACGCAGAAAAACGGCTTGAGACATCATTTAATGAACATATCCACATCGTCCTGACCGACCATATCTCATTTGCCATTGAGCGGGAGATGGAAGGCATCTCACTGCGGAACAAACTGTTGAATGAGATTAAAATCCTTTATCGGAATGAGTACGAGATTGGACTATGGGCGATTGAACATATCGCAGAAAAATTGAACGTCCAAATGCCGAAAGACGAAGCCGCGTTCATCGCGCTTCATATCCATACGATGAAAGTGAAAGGAGGTGATTTACGCAAGACGGTCAAACAGACAACGATTGTCCGCGACATGATTCAATCGATTTCACGACGACTCGATGTATCCATTGAAGAAGATGACTTATCCTATCAACGATTATTAACACATTTACGGTTCGTCATGGATCGGGTCAACCATTACGATCATCACACGATTGATGAAGACATGCTCCGCATGATTCAGACGAAATTCACGTCTGCTTATGCGTGCGCATCTGATGTCGCAACAGAAATGGAAGAGACATATGGCATCGTCTTGCCCGAGTCAGAACTTGGCTATATTACGCTCCACATTCAACGCCTACAAGATCAACACCATCAAAAAGGAGGAAATCAAAAATGATGAACTTTTTCCAACGTCTCGGACGTTCCCTCATGTTACCGGTTGCCGTACTTCCGGCTGCCGCGATTCTCATGGGGATTGGTTATTGGATTGACCCAGTCGGCTGGGGATCTGAAAACATTGCAGCTGCATTCTTAATCAAAGCGGGTGCGGCGATTATCGATAACATTCCAATTCTTTTCGCAGTCGGGGTCGCTCTCGGAATGGCTAAAAACCGCGATGGTTCTGCAGCACTCAGCGGACTCGTCGCCTTCTTGACCGTCACAACACTTCTCTCTGCTGGCACGGTCGCGTTGTTCCAAGGTGTGGATGTCGAAGCCGTCAACCCAGCATTCGGGAAGATTGCCAACGCGTTCGTCGGGATTCTTTCTGGTCTCGTCGCTGCTTCGATGTACAACCGCTTTAGTCACGTCAAATTACCGGATGCCCTCGCGTTCTTTAGTGGGAAGCGTCTCGTTCCAATCATGACGGCATTCTCGATGATTCTCGTATCGGTCGCGCTCTACTTCATCTGGCCGGTCGTTTACACAGGCCTCGTTGGATTCGGGGAATCGATTTCTAAACTTGGCGCATTCGGTGCCGGACTTTACGGATTCTTCAACCGTCTCTTGATCCCAACCGGGCTTCATCACGCCCTCAACTCGGTCTTCTGGTTCGACGTTGCAGGCATTAACGACATCGGGAATTTCTGGTCTGGTGAAGGTGAGAAAGGTGTAACGGGAATGTACCAAGCAGGTTACTTCCCAATCATGATGTTCGGTCTCCCGGCCGCAGCACTTGCGATGTACCATACAGCGAAGACAAAGCGTAAGAAACAAGCAGCTTCACTTCTTCTCGCAGCTGCATTCGCTTCATTCTTTACAGGGGTAACTGAACCACTCGAGTTCTCGTTCATGTTCCTCGCACCAGTTCTTTACCTTGTACACGCAGTCCTTACAGGAATCTCGCTCTTTATCGCGGCAACGTTCCAGTGGACAGCCGGTTTCGGGTTCAGTGCAGGATTGGTTGACTTCGTGTTAAGCTCACGCTTGCCACTCGCGAACCAACCGTACATGTTACTCGTTCAAGGTCTCGTGTTTGCAGTCATCTACTATGCAATCTTCCGCTTCATGATCGTGAAGCTCAATTTGGCAACGCCAGGTCGTGAACCGGATGAAGTCGTTGATGCAGTCGCAAGTGAAACGACAGACGGCGAAACGAAAGTGGCGCCGGTCGCATCTGCTTCAGGTAACGAATTCTCAGCGATGGCGAATATGATCTATGATGGTCTCGGCGGTGACAGCAACGTCACAGGAATCGAGTCTTGTATCACACGCCTACGCGTTGATGTCAAAGACATGGATACCGTCAACCAAGATCAAATCAAAAAAGCCGGCATCCCTGGCGTTAAAGTCGTCAGCCCGAATCATATCCAAGTCATCGTCGGTACAAACGTTCAGTTCGTTCTCGATGAGATTGAAAAAATCCGTAGCCACCGCGCCGGATAAACGTCGAAAGCCACCTCATTCAGGTGGCTTTTCTTGTTTTTGTGCATAGTGTTTATAAAATTGAACGAAATAGTAGAGGAAAATCCATGGCAAAATATATTGTGTGAGCCACATGAAGACCTTAAGTACTGTATGCACAATATATGGTCCTAGCCCAAATAAAAATAATACGACTAGTAAAGCGACTCCTAAACCTATGTATATCTTTTTACTCAACTCATACACCCCCTTATTTTCCCAGTTCAGTGTAACACAAAGAGCCTGCCGCAATCGGACAGGCTCTAATCACATTTGACGAAGTCGGGAAATCCGCTCGACGGGATCAGGGTGCGTCGAGAACAAACCGCTCACTTTCTTCTTAAGTGGATCGGAGAAGTACAGTGGTGCAGAGGCACTCGACGCTTGCTCGACCGGCGTTTCGACATTGGCAATCTTCTCAAGCGCTGAAGCGAGAGCATCCGGGTTTCGGGTCAGTTCCGCTCCACTCGCATCTGCTAGAAACTCACGATTACGTGAGATCGCCATATTGATCAGCATCGCGATGAGCGGAGCCAACACTAATAAAACAAGTCCGATGATGAGGAAGATCGGATTCTGATTTTGGTCACGTCGTCCCCCACTGATGCTTCGGAAAAATAACATCCGTGAGCCGATATCACTCATAATGGCGATGACCGAGACGAGTGCGAGTGTGACCGTCGAGAGTCGCACGTCATAGTTTTTAATGTGTGCGACCTCATGCGCAATCACACCTTCCACTTCTTCACGAGACAATCGCTCTAGTAGCCCCGTCGTGACGGCGACGGCCGCCTTTTCCGGCTTCAGTCCGGTCGCAAATGCGTTCGGTGACGGATCGTTGATGATAAAGATACGGGGCATTGGCACTCGCGCGACCATCGCCATGTTTTCGACCGTATGCCATAAAAAGCGGTGTTCTTCCACCGATGTCACCTCTTGCGCCCGATTCATCTTCATGACGATATTCGTGCTCGACATGATGACGATGCCGACATAAAACAAGGAGAACACTGGTGTGAAAATCAAACCTGGGATTGCGTCTCCATAATTCACATAGGAAATGGCTGCCCCGACGAGAAGGACAAATAAGACAAACCCTGTGACGATGAAGACCGTCTTCACTTTATTCTTTCGAATCTGTTCATAGAGGAGCATACTTGCCACCTCGATTCATCAAAACGAGACGCGAACGTTCTCGCGCTCTTCGGCACGCGCCTCGAGCATGTCGCGCTTTTCAAAATGGTGTACAGAGGCAATGATGTTCGTCGGTACCGATTCGATTTTTGTGTTGTACTTCATGACCGTGTTGTTATAGAGCTGACGCGAGTATGCGACCTTGTTTTCCGTCTGCGTCAATTCTTCTTGCAACATCTTGAAGTTCTCGTTTGCCTTCAAATCCGGATACGCTTCACGAAGCGCGAATAGATTTTTCAACGCCCCGCTCAGTTGATCATTCACCGCCATCTGATCTTGGCGATTTGACTTCTCCCCGAGCTGATTTCTCAGTTCGACGACCTTCGCGAGCGTCTCCTGCTCGTGTTTCGCATACCCTTTCACCGTCTCGACCAAGTTTGGAATCAAGTCATACCGCCGCTTTAACTGTACATCGATTTGAGCCCATGCTTCATCGACCCAGTTTCGATATTTGACGAGTCCGTTGTACATCGAAAAATAGATGAGTACGAGCACGACAACCGCTACAATCGCAATAATCCACCCCATGTTGGCACCTCATTTCTTCATTTTCTCCTGTATTAATTCCCTTTACTCGTATAAGATAAGCTTAACTTTCATAAAAATTAGCAAATGGTTGCAATTCTTAATGCGTTGATCACAAAGGAGTGTACGCAATGGTTGTCACGAATGCCGAAGTACGTTTGACCGAATTGTTCGAAGAGATGGTGTCACTAAGACGCCATTTTCATCAATATCCAGAGCTATCTTTTCAAGAAGTCGAAACTCCGAAGATGATCGCCTCTTATCTCCGCGAACTTGGGATTGAAGTGCGTGAACACGTTGGCGGTAATGGGGTCGTCGGTCGAATCAAAGGCGGTGACGGCCCGACCATCGCGTTACGGGCCGACTTTGACGCGCTTCCCATCCAAGATGTGAAAGACGTCCCGTATCGTTCAAAAGTAAACGGGGTCATGCATGCTTGTGGACACGATGCCCATACAGCGACGCTTCTCGTCCTCGCGAAAGTATTGACCGAGATGGACCTCCCGGGAGATGTTGTGCTGATTCACCAGTTCGCCGAAGAATTGGCTCCTGGTGGCGCTAAGCCGATGATTGAGGACGGCTGTCTCGACAACGTGGATTATATCTACGGTGCGCACATCTGGACACCTCTCCCATTCGGAACGATCGGCGTCAAAACAGGTCCCGTCATGGCGGCAGCCGATCGCTTTGAATTAACCATCACAGGACAAGGTGGACATGGTGCGATTCCGCAACATACAGTCGATGCCCTCATGGTTGCCGTGAACGTGGCGAACCATCTCCAACAAGTGGTCAGTCGACGCATCGATCCGCTGGAACCAGCCGTTCTCACCATCGGGACTCTCCATTCCGGTCAAGCGTTCAATGTGATTGCCGAAGAGGCCAAGTTGTCTGGAACCGTGCGTACATTCACTTCAGAGACGCAAGAAAAAATCATCACGGATATGGAACGTATGATCCGTTCTGTCTGCGCTGCGAGCGGTGCCGAGTACGCGCTTGACTATATAAAAGGCTATCCAGCCGTCGTCAACCATATGAGAGAAACAGAATTCGTCCGCCAAAGTGCGAAAGACACCGTCGGCGAAGACGGTGTCATCGAGATGGCACCACTCATGGTCGGAGAAGACTTCGCTTACTATTTAGAACAAGTACCGGGCAGCTTCTTTTTTACAGGAGCTGGGAACCCTGAACTCTCAGCGATTTTCCCTCACCACCATCCTCGTTTCGATGTGGATGAACGAGCGATGTTACACACGGCTCACATTTTGCTAGGCGCTTTACAGCGTACTTGGATGACACATGAAAAAGAGGATTGATGCAATTAGCATCAATCCTCAAGTTGTTGACGAACCAGATTCGTTGCACGACCTGATTCGTTTTCTTTATTTTCTAATTAGAAAAGTCAAGCAACCAAAAGATGGAAAATGTTAAAAACATCAAACATCTCTTTTTTATTTCTATGTAACTTTCTGAATAAATTTACTTGATGTATTGAGAGTGAAACGAACGCGTCATTGTAATATCCCGAGAGAACAGAGTTCCAATCCCCTTAACAAACACAACCCATGAAAAAGTCCCATGTCCATAAGCCTTTCCACTCTTTTTTGTAGAGCTCAATGTAGCGTATGCTTGGTTTTGCTTCCAGTGGAAACCAAGAGTTACTCCAGTGTGAGATGTCCACACTTTTGTTTTGGTAATTAGTCCGTTAGACCCTTTAGTAGCCGTGACATACAAGTTTAATTTAGATGCACCATGCCATTGGCTCTTTGAAAATGTAGTAGTTGCTGCATTGACAGTCTGTGGATTAAATAAATCTAATAAGTTATTGTTTGATTTATTATCAAGAGATACCTCTAAAGGCGATTGAGCTTCAGCAATAAACTGTTCAAACTCTTCGATCGAATCAAAATTCATAACGATTGTATCTGCTGAAATTTCTTCTTCACTGATTGGTTGTAGGTTATTTGAAGATAAAATTGATTGAATTTCTTTTTCTTCAGATAAAGTCTTTGAAGTGGCTATTGCTTCTTGCGCCTCAATAAATTCATATTCGGCAGACGTCATATGATCTAGAACTTCTTTAGGCTCGCTTTCAGCTTTTGGTAATACTGTTCCTCCAAACATTAAAGTTGTTGCTAGAACAGTCGATAGAATTACTTTATTTAGCTTCAATTTTACGTTCTCCTTTTTTTCTGAAAATAATTTTATAAACGAAAAATACAATTGTAGCAGCAGCAGCAACATTAATTGTTTGCCAAATTATATCTAGCATTAATTCCCCTCCTCGCTTCCCTTTCACTATTGTATATCTTATCAATTATTTACCTTTTTTAAAATACTTTTTTGGAATTTTTTGTTTTTGACCATCTCATGAAAAAAAGACACCCTTCGATAGGGCGTCTTTTTGCTCTAGTATGCCTTTCTCAACGTAATCATCGGCATATTAAATCCATCTTTCAGCTTTAGGATTAGCAATTCGCATCAATCCTCTTCTTTGACTGGTTCTGTTAATTCAGAAACGAGCACTTGGTCAACTCGTTTGCCGTCCATATCGACGACTTCGAAACGAAGACCGTACGCTTCGACCACGTCACCCCGCTTCGGAAAATCACCTAATGCGTAAATGACAAGTCCGGCGAGCGTATGATACGAGTTGCGTCCCTCATCGAAGCGATCGTCCCGAATCTCGAACGTTCGTTTCAAGTCCTCGATCCCGAGTAACCCGTCCGCTAAATAAGATCCATCCTCACGACGAACCACTTCCGGTGTATCTTCTTCAATCATGACTTCTCCGACGATTTCTTCCAAAATATCGAACAGCGTGACCATCCCAAGGAATCCACCGTATTCATCTAAGACGAATGCGATCTCGACACCATTTTTCTGCATCATCTGAAGCACTTGGCTCGCTTCACGTTGTTTTGGCACGATCAGCGGTTGCTTGATGCGCTTTAAAATTTGTGACGGTTCACGCAATGTCGGTAACGTCAAAATGTCACGCACATCGATATATCCGACAAAGTCGTCGAGTGAGTCGCGACCGACTGGTAACTTGTTATGCTTACTCTCGTAAATCGATTTTTTCATGTCGTCCATGTCATCCTCTAAATCGACCCATTCAAGCGTCGTCCGTGGTTGCATGAGCTCATAAATCAATTGATCATGGAACGCAAAGACGCGTTCGACTTGTTGCACTTCTTCATGGGCGAACTGACCTTGCTGAGCCCCCTCAAAGAGAAGCTGTTTAATCTCAAGCTCAGTCTCTCCACTCGTTTGTTCTGCCTTTAATCCAAGGAGTTTGAATAAGAAGAGCGTTGATTTCGATAAAATCCAAATGAATGGGCGCATCAACTTGCTAAATAGATCGAGCGACGGAATGATTGCCATCGTGACTTTTTCAGGCGAGACGAGCGCAATCCGTTTCGGGACCAATTCACCAATGATGAGCGACAGATACGTAATAATCGTAACGACGGCCACATAAGCAACGGTTCCGGCATACTGCGTACTCATTCCGGCTTGTTCAAATGCCGATGCGAGCGGTGCCGAGAAGCGTGCGCCCCCGTATGCCCCGTTAATAATCCCAATCAATGTGATTCCGACTTGAACGGTCGACAACAAATCTGTCGGGTCTTTCGAATAATGAAGCGCAATCTTGGCACTTCGTTTCCCTCGATTTGCTTCAACCTCAAGTTTTGCAGGTTTCGATGAGATGAGCGCAATTTCTGTCATCGCAAAAATCCCGTTCAACACAATCAAAAACAAAACAATCAACAAATCAATCACTATGGAAGAATCCACTTTTTTCATCACCTCAGCTATTTTTAACTAAATCAGGCGAGAATTCTCCCTCCTCTAAGCGTCTCGGGGCGTAGCCCGGCGTAGGTGGGGGATGAATCGCCCGGTCCAACAGTTTGCTCTCCCTGTGACAGATATGACGAACAAAAGTTCGTCATTCCGTCAGATTCTCCCTCCCCCTCCACGGGTATCGGATGAGGAAGACACATCACAATCTTCTGAGGGGAGGAGGGACAGACATGCTGAAAGGCTACACATACCGGCTCCACCCGACGGCGGCACAGGCCGAGTTCCTCATCAAGACGATCGGCTGCGCCCGGTTCATCTACAACAAGCTGCTCGAGGACCGGATCGCCATCCGCGAGGAGGCGAAAACGGGGAGCGGAACGAGACGGAAACCGGCGACACCCGCCTCCTACAAGCCCCTGTTCCCGTTCCTCGCCGAGGCGGACAGCCTCGCGAACGCAAAGCTGAACCTCGACACCGCGTTCACGAAGTTCTTCGCCGGGACGGCCGGCTTCCCGGTGTTCAAGTCGAGACGAAAGGCGCGCGCCTCCTACACGACGAACAACCAGCACGGCACGATCCGCATCGAGGCGGGCAAGGTCCGGCTGCCGAAGGTCGGGTTCGTGCGCTTCACCCAACATCGCCCGTTCGAGGGCGTCATCCGGTCGGCGACGGTGTCGATGACGAGGACGGGCAAGTTCTTCATCTCCATCCTCGTCGAACAGGACGATGCACCATGGATCCCAGCCGAGAACAAGGTCGGGATCGACCTCGGCCTGGAACACTTCGCGGTCATGACGAACGATGCGAGGGTCTCGGAGAAAATCGCAAACCCACGTTTCCTTCGACAATCCGAAGCGAAGGTCAAGAAGGCGCAGCGCGCTTTGTCACGCAAGAAGATCGGGAGCAAGAATCGTGAAAAGGCCAAATTACTTTTGGCCAAGAAACATGAAAAGATTGCCAACCAACGCAAGGACTTCCTTCACAAGCTGTCGAGACGAATCGTTGACAAGAACCAAGTCATCGTCGTGGAGACATTGAAATCAAAGGATATGATGCAAAACCATAAGCTCGCCAAGTCCATCGGGGATGTCAGTTGGTACGAGTTCGTCCGGCAACTCGAATACAAATCAAACTTCTACGGACGGACGCTCATCAAGGCGGACCCCTGGTTCGCATCGACGCAGATCTGTTCTTCTTGTGGCGTAAAAGGCGAGAAGAAGACGATGGATGTCCGGGAATGGACGTGTGCCTGTGGCGCGCATCATGACCGTGACATCAACGCGAGCATCAACCTATTGAGGCTGGCCGACTGACAATCCTTCAGGGCAGGGACTGCCCGACGAGCTTGGTAAACAATCGTAGCTAGTAAAAAGTACGGTCTTCCCAAGAAACTCCCCCTTCAATTTGCGAAGCAAATAAGTGGCGAGTAGTTCACACCATACTGCTTCATTTTAACAAAAAATCGTTACCAACCTTTACCCGTTTTGCTCGAAAAAATAGCCACTCCTTATGAAGTGGCTTCGTTGACAGCTTGTTTGGCGACGGCCGCTGTCTGAGACTGTTTAAAGAGAATAACTCCGACGAGCAGGACCGTAAGCCCAACGACTTGTCCAGCCGATAACGTGATTTGAGGCATCCCGAAAGCGCCATACAAATCGACGAGTAATGCCCAAATGAGTTGTGAAACGAGGATGAGTGACACGGACAAAGTCGGTCCAAGTAGCTGGATGCTCCGCATGACACAATACACGACACCGACCCCAAGTAACCCACCAAGCCAATAGATGGGTGACACATCACGTAATCCGGAAAGATTGCCTCCGAATAACAGTAACGGAATGATGGACCCGATTAATCCAACGATAAAAACCAACACTGTCGTCGCCCAGGCTCCTAAATTTGTATTCATTTTTGCATTGACTGCCGCCTGGACACTAATGAATGCTCCAGCCACTGCTGAACAGATGATTCCAAAAATCATATAATCTCTCCTTACTCATAAAACATACCGTTCGCACGTTCCTTCAATCGTTCACTATTTAATATGACAACTTCTTTTCTCGTTCGCGTGACCAATCCTTCATCGACGAACGCCTGCAACGTCCGATTCAAATGACGATAACTCGTTCCAAGCCATTCGGCGACTTCTTTACGCTTCAGTTGACTCATTTCAGCTTGAAACAGCTCGTTACCCGATTCACTAAGGGAAATCAAATAGCCCGCCAATCGTTCTTCAAGTGTCGACATGAGATGGTTGGATGAGGCATTCGCCTCGATGAACAGCTTTTCGGACACCCCACGCAATAGGTGTTCCGTGAATTCGACCGTACGATTATGACGACGAAGTGCCTCAAACGGAATCCGTAAGCAGGTTACCGAACCAACCGCCTCGACAGTATGCAATACGTTACGACCACTCGCATATTCGATGTCTCCAATGAGCGTCGGCGCAGCTTTCAAACGAAGCAAGCGCAACTTCCCTTCTTCACTGAGTGTATAGATTTTGACGCGTCCTTCGAGCACGACGAACAAGGATTCAATATGTTGATTGTTCGAACAAAGCATTGTACCAGATTCATAAGTGACTAAAGAAGAAGCTTCAAGCGTTTCGTTAGAAAAAAGGTGATTCCACTGCAATCGTGTCAGTGCATCCATCATATTCATCATGAGAATTGAACTCCTTACGCGAATGTATAAATTCCGATCCCGACGACCATTAAGACGAGTCCCATGACCTGTCCCGTATTCATCGGCTTCCGTTTGACACCAAACCAGCCATTCAAATCGATGATAAAGGCTCCTATCAATTGCGCCACAAGCAACACGCAGATTGCCCATGTTACACCAAGTTGTTGAATCGCTGTCAGTTCGCCGAAGACGACGAATACACCGAATAGTCCACCTAGACTATAATACCAAGGCACACGTTTGAAGGCCGTCATGTCTGCATCTCGTTTGAAAAAGTAAATGATGAGCGCCAACAGAAGTCCGACAAAATGGACGATTGTGACAGACATCCATGCCCCTACCGCATCTCCTAGTTTGGCGTTAAAGATTCCTTGTAAAGCTATAAACGTGCCAGATAGTATGGCAAATATAATTCCCATGTCATTCCCCTCTCTCTTCGTCTGACTGTACAAAAAGAATGACCGCTTGAATAGGACATATGTCCAAAAATAAAAAGCAACTTCGAATAACCGAAGTTGCTTCATGTGTTTATCCTAGCAATTTGACAAGTTCTTTTCCGACCGCTTCAGAAGACTGCGGGTTTTGACCTGTGACGAGTCGCTCGTCGACTGCCACATTCACTGCCCAGTTGTCGGCTCCTTTGAACTGGCCACCTTGATTGCGTAGTCCCGTCTCAAGTAAGAACGGTACAGCAGAATCGAGTTGCATTTCTTTTTCTTCTGCATCCGTGAATCCTGTCACTTGTTTATCTTTGACGAGCGGTTCATCGTTGCTCAGTTTCACATTGACCAATCCAACTGGTCCGTGGCACACCGCACCGACAATATTTCCACTCTCATAAACGTTACGAATAACGCGTTGTAGCGTTTCATTTTCTGGGAAATCGACGACTGTCCCATGACCACCTGGCAAATAAATTGCGTCATACGACTCGTCTGCGACTTGATCAAGTCGCGCTGTGTCTTTGAGCAACTCGCGCGTATTTAGAATGTCTTCTGACAAACCATCTTCTAAACTATTCGCATCGATTGGCACGTCTCCACCTTCGATACTCGCGACCGTCACTTTGTATCCTTCTTTTTCAAATAACAAGTAAGGCACGGCAAACTCTTCAAGCCAAAGTCCCGTTGCGTGACCATTTGATAATTGATTCGCTGACGTCGTGACAATCAGTACATGTTTCGACATACTCAATTCCTCCTTCAATAATGAACATACGACACTATTGTTCCCGATTCATCATCCGGTAAACCTGATGAACTGCCTCACCGTCATCAGGTAGTTCTTTTTTTGACCTGGTGATTTATTCGTCCTGCCTTTTTTCCACATCCTTTTATACTGTAGATGAATCGACACTTAGACCTATGAAGGGGATATCTCGTATGACGAAACGAATGAATGACTGGGGGTTTCTCATTGTTGTCGCCATCATCATCATGTTACTTTTGCTCGGTCAGTCGCCAATCTTCATGTAATCTTCACGGACATTCCTTCACAAACTGTAGTATGATGGCGTTGTAAGCACTTACACTAAAACCGATATGAAAGGATGAAGTTCACTATGTCAGAACGTATTTTCATCAGTCCGGCTAAGTATGTGCAAGGGAAACAAACGATTGATCGCATCGGAGAGTATGTCGCTCACTTCGGTTCAAACGCTTTACTCATCGCGGATGACGTCGTCTGGGAATTGGTAGGTTCGCGTGTGACACATTCACTGCAGGCGAGCAATGTTGAGGCAAAGAAAGCAGATTTTGTCGGAGAAGCATCGAAACATGAGATTTCCCGAATCGCCACAGACGCTAAGGAGAGCGGCACCGCGTTCGTGATCGGTCTCGGTGGTGGTAAGACGCTCGATACGGCAAAAGCGGTCGCAGATGAATTGAATGCGCGCATCGTCATTGTACCGACGATCGCCTCGACAGATGCACCGACGAGCGCACTTTCAGTTATTTACACAGATGAAGGCAATTTCGAAAGTTACCGTTTTTATAAAAAGAATCCAGATCTCGTTCTGGTGGACACCGAGTTGATTGCACAGGCACCGCCGCGCTTCCTTGCATCAGGCATTGCCGATGCTTTGGCGACGTGGGTCGAAGTGCGAAGTGTCCTTTCATTCGGAGGAAAGACGATGGCCGGTGGTGTCCCAACACTTGCGGCGGAAGCGATTGCCGAACGTTGTGAAGAAGTATTGTTCACATATGGTATTCAAGCGTATGAAGCCGTCAAAGCAAAAGTCGTCACACCTGCGCTCGAAGCCATCGTTGAAGCCAACACCCTATTGAGCGGTCTCGGCTTTGAAAGTGGTGGTTTGGCTGCAGCCCATGCCATTCACAATGGATTTACCGCGTTAGAAGGGGACATCCACCATTTGACGCACGGTGAAAAAGTTGCATTTGGAACACTTGTGCAACTCGCACTCGAAGGACGTCCTCAAGAAGAATTCGAGCAGTACGTTGCCTTTTATATGGCACTCGACTTGCCGGTCACACTCGAAGATATCAAATTGAAAGATGCGTCTCGAGAAGATATCTTGAAAGTCGGAAAAGCCGCCACGGCAGAAGGCGAAACGATTCATAGCGGTTTTGATGTCACGCCAGAAGAAGTTGCAGACGCCATCATCGCAGCCGATCGATATGCCCGTCTTTATCAAGAGCGGTTATAAAAATAGCGAGAGGAAGCTCACACGGCTTCTTCTCGCTGTTTTTTGGTCGGGATGAACGAAAGGACAATCCCCACCCCCATGCAACTGACTGTCAGGAAAAAGAAAGTCAACTGGTTCATATAGATGATATTCGTGAACTGGTTCCATCCTTCTGCGAAAGACTCATTCGTAGATAAACGAATTCCTTCCCGAAGAGACGTCGCTTGCGATTGATTGGTCACCCAGGAAATCCCGGCCATGATGAGACTACCCAAACCTAATACCACTCTCCCGATCGGTCGCACGGATGCTGTGACCCGACGTGTCATACGGACTGTAATCCAAATGAATAATAACAAAAACGGCCACCCAATCAAGAGCACGATCCAGTATACATTCCCTTCATTCGGCATTTCCGAATACGGGGTCGTCATCACTTCACCAAGCTTAAAGATTACAAACGCAATCAACGTCACGATAAACCATGCTTTTATTAACTTCTCCATCTCAACACCTCGTCCTTAGTATAGCAAAAACACCGTATGCGTCTGCATACAGTGTTTAGTCTTTCGGGCGGACGACGTAGTAAATCAAAATGACGAGCCACGTCCACACTCCTGTAAAAATTCCGATAATCCCGACGATGAAGAATCCGAGCGGAATCATCGATTTCGTTCGATTGTAGTCCTTCCACATATTCGATAGCCCTTTAATATTAAAGTATAAAAAGGCAAAGAACAGGACGAGCAACAACAGTGGTAATCCAAATAAGACTTCCATTCGCTCACTCCTTTCCACGATCTCATTCGTTATGTTTATTGTATCGGATTTTGACTCCTCGCTTCATCGGACCCAAGCTGTATCCTCATCCGACCTGAGGATGGATAAAATCATCAAGAAAAGGGGAAAAGGAACATCATCTAACCCACGAGGAGGCGTTTTGCCATGAAGTCCCTGCGTATCTTGATTATTTGTCTTCTCTTGTTGCAAGCCTCGCCGGTGACAGCGGCATCATCGTCCCCACAACCAGGTTACACCATCAAAACAACCTATCTATACGGTCGTGCGATGCAATCTTCTGCTGTTTTGAAGACGTTACGAACGAATGTCCCTGTCCGTTACACCATGTATAACCGAAGTTGGTCCAATGTCTATATCGGGAGTACAAAGTACTTCACTCCGACCGCGAACCTGAAAGCCGGTATCCCGAAAATGCCAACGGCCGATCGGTTACGACTCGTCAATAAAACCTATGGGCTCCCGTCCACTTATCGTTCCCCTCAACTTGTGACCTTAACCGTCCCAACTGTTTATCAAAAAGGGAGCGAACGGACACTGATGACAGCGGAAGCCGCTTACGCACTAGCGAAACTGTATTACGCAGGTCGAAAGCAAGGCCATACGTTATACGCACTGAGCGCCTATCGTTCCTATTCGACTCAAAAATCCCTATATACTTACTGGGTCAATACACGCGGGGTCGCATACGCTTCAAAATATGTCGCCCGTCCCGGACATAGTGAACATCAAACCGGTCTAGCGGTGGATATGACAAGTCAACGTATGCGTCTAGGGTTATATGCCTCCTTTGACCAATCTCCTGAAGGAAAGTGGATGATTCAAAACGCCCATCGTTACGGCTTTATTGTCCGTTATCCGAAAGGAAAAGAAAAAATCACTGGATATAATTATGAACCATGGCACTTGCGCTATGTCGGGGTAACCGAAGCTACGATGATGAAGCAGAAGAACTGGGCGTTTGAAGAATGGTGGAGCAAACGTTGAGTGAGCATCCTTTTTCAGGCATTTCCCTGTTCACGGTATAATGGAATCATCTTATTCGTATAGGGGGATATGCGGGATGTGGATTGTTATGAATAAACTAGACGTTGAAAAAGGAAAAGTCGATGCGGTCAAAGCGCGTTTCGAGACGACAAAAGGAATCGAAGCGATGGATGGCTTTGTCCGGATGCAAGTGTTGACGGATACGTCCGATGCAGCAATGGACCATGTGGTCATCATGACCACATGGCGGGATGCGGCAAGCTTTGAAAATTGGCGCGACAGCAATGCCTACAAGCACGCCCATAAGAAACGAGATGACGGGACGTCGGAAGTAAAACCGATCGTCCTCGGCAACACCGTGACCCAATATGAGGTCGCGATTGAACACCTCGCCTCAACGGAGCGCGTTTAATAAATCTTGAGGACGGATGATTCCGAGTAGCTTTTCATCTGGACTGCCAGTCTCTGTGATTAGGAGGGCGTCGTATCGTGCGCCCTCTTTCATTTGCGTGAAGCAATGTTGTGCCTCGATCACCGTCGCATCCTTTCGAATGAATCGATAACGATGCATATGCGGGTCATGATGGAGAACATGCTTCACGCGAACTCCTTTGAGTGATAAGTTGGTTCCGTCGATCGTCTCGGCCAGCCAACTCGTCACTCCTTTTTTCGTCAGAAGACCACGCCAAGAGCCGTTGTCGTGATATACGGGAAACTGTGAGTAATTTTTATCGCGAATCTCTCGGAGCACCTCTGTCAAAAAATCTTCGGACTGAAACGTCACCACCGACTTCGCAAACAATGGAATGACGAGACGTGGATGAAGCAGTTCCCGTTCCACCTCTAAAATCAATTCGACGAGCGACTCGTGTGGCTCCGCGATAATGAAATCAGGCTCACGACGCTCATGAACGATGGCATTTCGCAGTTGACTCATCTGATGTAAATCTTCTTTATATCGATCGATGATTGGATTTTGTTTCGCTAACCGATTCACCATGTTGCTAAAACTGAAATGCTGGCCATCTCCCATCTCTCGACTCAAGTAGTCCTCGATTCGATGGTAGGATGCCAAAAATTCTTCAGCACGACTCATGTGACCACCCTCCTTAACGATACATGTATACCCTCTTTTTCATCGTTTCAGCAGGAAACCGTCCATTCATCCCGAATGACATAGAAATCATCTTGATCATCAAGGAGGGCTGTCATGGCGACTTCAGTTCAATCCACATCCCCATCTTCACAACAGTCGACATTTCGCGCGGGACTGCGAGCAGGTATTCCCGTCGCCATTGGATATATCCCGATTGCCATCGCCTTCGGTCTTTTGGCAAAATCGTTTGATCTGCCAAACGTGATCACGTTGTCCATGTCGTTTTTTATCTTTGCAGGGGCTAGTCAGTTCATCACCGTACAATTGCTGATGACCGGTTCGATGTATTGGGAAATCATTCTGACGACGTTCATTCTAAACTCTCGGCATTTCTTAATGTCTGCCTCGCTATCCCAACGGATTGAGAGTACATCTAGAAAACTACTGGCTGCCATTGCGTTCGGTGTCACCGATGAAACGTTCAGTATCGCATCCACCCGAAAAGAAGCACGTTCTGGTCTGTTCGTTCTCGGATTGAATACGATTGCCTTTCTCGCCTGGAATATTGGTACATGGATTGGTGTCTTTCTCGCTTTCGGTCTTCCCGGCACGTTACAGGCGAGCATGGGCATTGCGCTATATGCGATGTTCATCGGGTTACTCGTCCCGTCCTTGACGAATCGCCCTGTCTTCGTTGTTGCGAGTTTCGCCATCATCATGCAAGCGGTGCTTCATTGGATGATCACACCGTTCTTTCCGATTTCAGATGGAATTCGAATCATCATCGCGACTGTCGTCGCAGCCGGAATCGGTGCTTTTCTATTTAAGGAGGGTGAGGTCTCATGATGTCCTTATTTTTGCTCGTCCTAGGGTTGGCGCTTGTCACGTACCTCCCTCGCCTCGTCCCGCTACTCTGGTTAAAAGAATTGGCGTTACCGGCATATATGAAACGATTTCTTTCTTTCATCCCGTATGCGGTATTGGCTAGTTTAATTTTTCCGGGAATCTTATCTTCGACGACCACTACGACGTCCGCCTTGTTCGGAGGAGTGGTTGCTACGACGCTTGCGCTACTCCGCGTCAATCTCGTCGTTGTCGTCATCGGAGCCGTATTCGGTGTGTACGCATTCCAAACCCTATCCTAAAAGGAGCCGCACACGAGGTGCCGCTCCTTTTTTATGCAGATATCGCTTGTCGACGAAGCCTTACAAATACGTCTACAAATTCGGTGTCCCATTGCGTGCCACGACCGCTCTCTAAAATAGAGAGTGCCTTTTCCATCGGCATCCCAGAGCGATAAGGTCGATCAGACGTCATGGCGTCATAAGCATCGGCAATCGCCATGATTCTTCCGAACAACGGAATGTCGACCTCACTTAAGCGGTCCGGATACCCTTTTCCGTCGATTCGTTCATGGTGCGACCGAACCCCAGCCAAAATCGGTTGAAGGGATGCCGGTAAATGAATTTGACTCAATATATGAATGCCAATCGTCGGATGTTCCTGAATTTTTGAGAACTCTTCGTCTGTCAATTTTCCTTCCTTCAGCAAGACATCATCACGAATCCCGATTTTCCCGATGTCGTGAAGAAGTGCAGACTTATTGAGTAAATCGATTTGTTCCTTTGGCAAATGAAGCGCACGGGCAAGCTCTACCGAGTACATTGCCACACGTTCTGAATGACCGGCCGTATAAGGGTCACGTGCATCGAGGGTTGCCGCGAATAAGATGAAGAGGCTGTCCAGCAGTTGCGCATTCTCTTGTTCCCGAGCGTTCACCGTCTCGACCATTTGGTTGAAGCCCCCAATCAATTGAGCGAACTCATCTAAATAGGGGTTTTCGATTTTTTGGAGTCGTCCTGATTCCATCTGTTCGATTCCTGACGTCAAGAGCCCAATCGGACGTTTGATATTGTCATAGAGTAAGAAACTACATAACACTGCAATCCCAACGATAATGACAAGAATCACGAACGCCCAATTCCAATATGTATCCGTCCGAGTCGAGGTCGACAATTGAACGCTCGAGGCCAACATGAACAGCATGATAGGAAAGACACCCGTAATGAGCATGCTGATCAATAATTTAGTTCGGACACTGAATGACCGATATGTTGCATGGATAGGCTGATGATACAGTTCGAAGTGCCTTTCTTTCATATACACGAGTAGCGGTTCCACCGACCGTACCGTCAAAAAGTACTCAATCAACGCGTGCAACACGGCAATCATGACGGCACCGATGGCAGCGAGACCAATCAAACGATACGGTAAATCAATCCAGTCATTGTAAATACATATGGTCGTCAAAGCGATTGACGGAATGGATAATCCAAATAAATGAGGACCCAAAATTCGCTGTACCGTTAAAGTAGGAAAGCGGCTTGCTTGTTCGAACGCTGACGTCAGTTCTTGGCTCGTTGGAGACTCAGCTTTAAAAAAATGTCGGATTGGTCGAATATGTTTACGATACAAAAGAAGTTCTGACGTAATCATGATTATTCCTGAACCGAACATAATGGCCAGAAGTAGTCCGATTTCACGAACTGACAAATCAAGCGTCTGAAAAATGAAAACGCCCCCCACACCAAAAACCGCTAATCCTGAGCCAATCACATAGTTCACAACGAGTGTACGTTGAAATCGTTCAAACATCCCTCTCACCTCTGTCACTCTTTTCTTTATCTATCGACCAGATTCCTTTCTAAGTTGAACACAAAAAACGGACCTCCACATGGGAGATCCGTAAAAGAATCATTTAAGGGCGTAACGGGCCATCGTTGTCGTCTAGTGAACGATTGTCTTGATCCGGAGTGATATTGTCGTGGAACGGATTTGGTTCCGGTCCGTCTACGTGATCGCCTGTTGAATCATGAACATCTCGCTTCACTTCGTTCTTCGATTGTTCCGCTTCCTGCTTCGACTGCTCAACACCTTGTTTAGCTTGTTGTTTCGCAGCTTCCGCTTCGCGACTCATCTGTTCCTTTTCTTTCTCAAGTCCCTCTTTTGAAACTTCCGTCTCATCAATACGGTGCTCCGCTTTTTTCAAGTAGCGTGCTGCCGTCTCGCGACCGCCAAGACCGAAAGCAAGACCGAAGGCGAGCGCAACGGCTCCAAGAATGAGGAGGAAGGCCGTATTGACAATCATCGGTGCGATGCCGAGCTGACTGATGGCCATGAAGAAGACGAGTCCGAGAATCGCATATTTCGCTACGTAGCGAAGCGCGCTCGGTTGTCCTGCTCCATCGACAAGTACACTTCCGACCAAACGTTCTGCCATATTAGCTAACCAGAAGCCAACTGCCAAGATGATGAGTGCCGCAATCACCATTGGCAAGTAAGCGAAGATCGCAGTGGCGAGAGACGCCATGAACTCGAGATTCGCCACCTGAAGTGCTTCAGATACGAAGAGTAAGATGACGATCACTTGTACAACGACACCGACCACTTGGGCGATTGACATCGAAGATGCTCGTTCCCCGAAGCCCATTTTATGAGCCAATGAATTGACGCCAAGGTTTTCAAGGAGCGATACAACGACACCTTTCAACCATCTTGCCACGAACACACCAACGAGGACGAGGACGATTGCGACAAGGATGTCTGGAATCATGACAAGGACATCATTAAGCATCGCAATCGCTGGTTCCGAGATGCCTCGAATATCAAGCGCTTCAAGTGCCGAAATCGTGACCGGAATCATGATGAAGATGAAGACAATTGTACCGATTGCTTTCGCAAGACTCGATCCCTTCACATAGTCAGAAAGATGGAATCGCTCTGCCAATCGATCTAATCCTGCCGCTTCAAGGAACTTCGTCAAAATGTCACGTACAATCTTCGCGACGACATAACCGATTGCGAAGATAAGCGCTGCCGCCACAAGTTTCGGAATGAATCCAAGGAAACTATTCAACAAGTCTTCGAATGGTCCGCTGACCCCACGAAGTCCAAGTGCGTCAAGCACAGCCGGCAATGCAAGCAATAGAACGAGATAGAAGACGATGTTTGCGACCGTATCGACCCATTTCGTCTGGTTGACACTTGTCGACTCTTGCCCCGTCTTTTCCATCAACTTGCTCAAATTCAAGCGGTGCCCCGCCATTTGAATCCCTTTTTTCAAAAGGGTAGCGATGACCCACGCAACGAGTAAAATCAAACCTGCTTTAATGACACCAATAATCAACCCAGAGAATCCTTCATAAATCTGACTGAACGGCTCTGTGATTGCAGGGACATTCATGAATTCAAAGATGATTAGGAATGCGAGAAGTAACACCCCAAAGAACACCACTTTTGCAATAATGCGTTCAGGTGTCCACTTATCTCCTTTTTCCCCCTCTTTTTTGATACCGGCCCGCTCATCGAGTCGTGCCTTCTTCAATGCTTTTCGTGTCACGTTTTCCAATACTTTCGCCAAGATGTAACCGACTACAAGAATAACAATTGCTAACAAAAGCTCTGGTAGCCATGACATGAACGAATTGAAGTTATACGTTGTATTGTTCATCGAATCTTCCTCCTTTTTTTTATAAAATGATTGTTTTTCTTTAACAGTGCTACTTCTTTAAATACCTATATTTCAAAATCATCAAACATTATGCACATGACAACTCGTTTACATCACTATTACGATTCACTGGAAATGGGTACGTAAGTTAAGAGAGAAATCGTGTCAAATCATGTGAGATATGATACGAATAACATGAGAAGTCATTTTAGGAGGAATTAAAATGAACATCGCTTTAGTGGCTCACGACAAAAAGAAAGACGATTTAATTGTTCTCATTAAAACGTATGCACATATTCTAGAGAAACATCAATTGTTCGCAACGGGTACAACAGGTAAGCGAATTGCGGAAGCGACCGGATTACCCGTTCATTGTTTCCGCTCAGGACCGCTTGGAGGGGACCAAGAAATTGGAGCTGCCGTCGCACGCGGAGAGATGGATATGATTATCTTCTTCCGGGATCCATTGACTGCCCAACCTCACGAACCAGACGTGAGCGCATTGATGCGTCTTTGTGACGTGTATTCCATCCCCCTTTCGACAAATATGGGAGGAAGCGAGATTTTGATTCGAAGCATCGAACAAGGTGATTTCGAGTCGCTTAAACTTTCTCATAATGACGAACCACCTGCGTGACCATCACAAACCAAGAAAGGAGAGGAATCTCCCTGGAACCGAATATGATTCATGACCCGAACGTTCAACAGTTCTTTAACGAAGTACGTCATCGCCTGATCGAACTGATTGGAGATGAGGCGGAAGCGGACCGCCTCTTGCTGGCTCTCGCCGGCTATATCCGCCATGCGGAGAAAAGTGGACAGTCGTTAGACAGTCTCTTAAACCAAGATCCGCATGAGTACGCTCGTTTCCTTATCGAACAACCAGAAACAAATGAAGAATATCGCCGTCGCTACCACGTCTTGATCGATGCCTCGGATGAATTAAAACCTCATGAAAAAGCTCAAGCGAATCGAGATTTCGATTGGGCGGTCAATCAACTGGACGAAGCCAAACTCTCATTGAAAGAGATTGAAGTTCGTGATCTTGCATTCCTCGCTTATACGAAAATCGAAGCGCTCAAATCATCACGGACGATTTGGAACCGTTTCGGCTGGTTGCTCGGTATGATTTTGGCATTTTCATACGCCAACTTACTGCTCGTCATCGACGATGTGTTCAGCGGACGGTTGTTCACTGCACCGATTTCGACATATCCAATCGACTATCTAGCCTTCCTGTTACCTGTCCTCGTGACCGGTGCGATCTTTGGTATATTGACCCGTTTTCGGCACCACATTCATACGCTCGGACGACGGATCGCCTTCGCTTTACTCATCGTGGTCGTCTATGTCACGTCCATCTTTTTGATTCAACCGCTCCTCATGACACTTGGTTGGTCGTTCATCATTCAATTGACTCCACTTTATGCGCTCATTTTGTTGGCGATCAGTGGCTTTATGGCCATTTGGACGTTGATTGAGTTCGTCTGGAAGAGTACACGTTGTTCACTCGGTGACGACACGCTCATGCTTTATTATTAATCTGCGCCGCTCCTATCAGGAGATGGCGTTTTTTGTTTCAATTGCGGATAGAACGGAAATTACTCCTATTGTGACGCTAATTGAAGGTTGGCCAAATTTAAGGGGGTATTCGATGTCAGAACGTAAAATGATTGGTCTGTTTCAAACGGAACAGGAAGTCATGCATAAAGTAGACGAGTTGAGGGCTGCAGGGGAAGCCGAAAAGAATATGCATGTCGTTGCCAAGCGAGATGGGGAAATCTCCGCATTGCGTGACCATACGGATGTAAACGCCGAGGCTGGAGTTCGAGACGTAAATTTGCTCGATCGCGTGAAAGCATTCCTACATGGAAGTGACCGTATCCGCGATGAACTTCGCAACATGGGGCTCAGCGACGCTGAGGCAGAGCAATACTATGATGCCATCGACGAAGGTCAAATCTTACTCTATGTCGATCGTCATTCTTATGATCGTTACCCGAATATGTACAAAAAAGATAGTGAACTCGATCATGACAAAGGTGAGAAGGCAGATGGGATCGCGTTTGATGCAAAGCCGTTCAATGATCATGACGAGGAACCAAAAGGGACAAAGGATGACCCGATTGTTCGTGGACATTCTGGTTTAGAAGACCATCGACGACTATAAGGAGGAACTACTATGAACGAGAAACGATTCATCAGTATGCACGATACACAAGATGCAGCGCTTGGAAAAATCGAAGAGTTGCGGGCAAAAGGGTACGAAGACTCACACATTTACGTCGTCACGAAGCATGAAGACAACGTATCGATTTTGAGACGGGACACAGATGTTCATACAGAAGCTGCACATCATGCAAGTTGGTTCGATAAAGTTCGCGCCTTCTTGAGTGGTCATGAAGATGTTCATGCCGGCTTACGAAACATGGGACTCAGCGAAGAGGAAGTAAAACGTCACTATGACGACGTTGAAGCCGGTAAGATTCTTGTCTATGTCGATGAAGACTTCGAGCGTCGCCATCAAGATGGGGTGACGGTCGATGCGAAACCGTATCAAGACGCATCATCTACCCATCTCGGGAATCACACGAACGATGGTTTGGAAATCGACTCAAAACCATATCACGAGGCCCAGACCGTCGATCCAAGTCATCCGGTAGATCCGGAGCAAGATAAACTAGATGAAGAAACGAAGAAACCTGACCGAGAAGAAAAACTACGTGGTCTCGATGATCGTGCGTATCGAAATGACGTCGAAGACCCAGACAACATCCGACGCTTTTAATTGTAAATAGAGCCTGACGCGCGCGTCAGGCTCTTTGTTATGTCAAACGATTCTTTGGTTCTTTTCCTTCAAGCACGTTCACGATAGCGTCCCGGTTTAACGCCATCATCGCGAGACGTGTCCGAATCGAGGCACTCCCGATATGTGGTAGTGTCGTCACGTTCGGAAGGGTCAATAGTGGATGATTCAAGTCGATCGGTTCTTTCGTGAACACGTCGAGGCCAGCCCCCCAAATCTTTTTCGCCTTGAGCGCCTCATACAATGCCTGTTCGTCAATGATTTCTCCACGAGCCACGTTGATGAAGATCGCTGTTTCTTTCATCTTGGCAAACTCATCTGCCCCAAGCATTCCACGCGTCTCGTCCGTGAGTGGTGCGAGAACGACGACGAAATCAGATTGCGTTAACAGTTCATCGAGCTCCGCATAGGTGAAGCCATACATCGACTCCGACTCGTGACGACGCGTCCGATTATGATACAAGACGTCCATGTCAAATCCTCGCGCCCGTCGTGCGACCGCTTCACCGATTCGTCCCATTCCGATGATCCCAAGTTTCGCTTGATAGAGGTCCATCCCGACATATCCCATCGGAAGCCACGATTTCCACTCACCGGCACGTAAATCACGCTCGGCCTCTCCGAGACGTCGCGCCGTCATCATCATGAGTCCAAACGTCAGGTCCGCTGTCGTTTCCGTCAAGACGTCCGGTGTATTGGTCACGATGACACCCTTCTCTTTCGCTGCCTTCAAGTCGATGTTGTTATAGCCGACAGCCAAGTTGGAAACGACCTCTAAATGCGGTGCACGCTCAAGCACTTCATGGTCAATCGTGTCACTAAGCATCGTCCAGAGCGCATGCGCAGATGAGACTTCTTCTAGAAGCACCTCACGAGGAACACTCTGCCCCTCATGTTCCCACATACGCACGTCATAGTGTTCACGAAGCGGCGCGACCGCTTCTTCCGGCAAGCGTCGCGTAATATAGATTCGTTTTTTCATCTTTCTCCCCCTCTCTACGATTACTTGTAGTCTAACAAAAGGGAGTCGTCAGGATGGTTGATTCGACTTCGGATTTTGTTTCAAGAACTGTTCAAACAACGAACCGAACTCTTGATTCAACAACTGCTCGATTGTTTTTGAGGAGTCCATCGCATTTCGATAGGCAATTTCGTTGATGGCGAGTCCGATCGCCCACGTGATCCCTGAGGCAACTGTCGCATTGATGACACCGGCTGCCGCATTCGCTCCCGGGAAGAACTTCATGACATTCAATAGAATCGTTTTCGATAACGTACGTCCGATTTGTGGGATAATCGTGCTTCCAATGAGCGTCTTCAGTAAATCATCACTCGCCTTCACGCCCCAATAGCGAAACAGATGGACGCTCATCGTCACTTGAATCGGTGTCAAGGCCACGGCATCTGCAAACGGAAGCGGGACTGCAGCGGCCGTTCCTGCGCTCGCCACATACCCTGAAATGATTCGATTGGCCTTCTTCCGTTTCAACTTGAGCATCGTCTCACTCTCTGCTTGAATCTCCATCAGGAGTCCTTCCTGCAAAGAAGCGTCTAGCTGTTCAACCGACCATACAATCAATCGTTCCCAATCGACAACTTGTCGTAACGTTTCATCGTTCAGTATTTCCGAGGCGATACTGACCTGAAACACGGATTCCTCCGATACGACCCCATCCAGTTCATTTCGCAATGCTGTCAGTTCATCTAAATCGACCTGATCGATTTGTGTAAATAAGACAGCGACAGCAGTCGATTCACGAAGACGACGAATGAGCGCCTTGTCGAGTGGCGTGACACGTTTTGTCGCGGCGTTGATTGTGTACCAAACGAGATGGATTCGTTCGGATGCTTCTTGTTGCTTTGCGTTCTCCACAAACCCGATGACTTCTTCCTCGTAATGTTGTTGGCGTGCACTCCCGATCTCGTACCCTTCGCTATCAAACAACGTGACCGCGATATCGTCACTCTTATATTGATGGATTCCCCGAGTGACGGGCTCCCCTGCCGCCACCTTTGTCAAATCCCGACCGAACACATGGTTCACGACCGAACTTTTCCCCGCGCCCGTCGCCCCTGCGATGAGGATGTTTGGTTTTTTTACATTTCCACGAAGTCGCTCGAGCTCTGCTTTTAAATCATAGTCTTTAAAATCAAACCGCTTTGTCGATTCCATTCTCGTTTCCCCCTTTATGAGTTGAGCGTTTGCCCTAGCTGACGCATCTCGCGCTCAAAGCCACGTCGAATCTCTTCTTCAATCGTTTGTTTCACAGATGTGTATTGCTGATCGATGGCCTTTTTGATGCCTCGTTCTGCCGTTCGGCGCTTGAATGCCCAGTAAATGAAATGCACTCCGGGAATCATTCCGAGAACCATCTTCCTTACCGTTTTTCCAAATGAATAGTCAAATCCGAGTTCGACTCGTCTCGTTCTAAACAAGTGGTCTGCTTGTTCACCGACTAATGGGTACCGTTGCATGAGTTGGATATAGTGACGTACCCCTTCAGCCATCGCATCTTCTGTCGTCACGGCCGCCTGCTCAAGTGTTTTCTCTAAATCCTTTTCAATGTGACGGGCTTTCCAACTGATCATCGCCTGTGGGGTGAGCATACGGATTTTTTCTGCCGAATCGATACTTCGAATCCTCCAATCTTCCAACTCTTCTAAAAGATGATTCGTCAGATTGATGGGAAGTTTTCGTTCGATGTCTTTCCAAAGGTTCGTCCGATTCCGTTTCCATACGTCTTCGTAGCCTCTTACCGGAACACGTTTCCCGGTCAGTAACTTCTTCTCGACACTGTTGACACGAATGATGTCCCCTTCATCGATTGGCAGTTCACGTAACAATACCCGTTCCATCGCTTCTGCCTTCTGCACACTCATCGGGTCTTCTTCATTGAAGTTGGTCAGAATGAGGGTGACGTTGCTCCCCCGTTCATATAACGGCTTTAAAATCGCCTCAAGCTCGTATGCCTCGACACGTCCTGACTGCACGGACAACAAGTAGTAAATGGTGTGAAACCATTCTGCGATATCGAGCGCCCCTTCGCGCTGATGAACGATGGATAGGATGGCTTGATGCCACTCTTCGGAACGGTCTGCCTCGAGCCCCCACGTATCAAAGAAACGAAACAAGATCCCCCGCTCTAAATCGTAATACTCATATTCATGAAGCCCTTCTGCAGTGACCGGACTTCCGGCACGCGATTCGGCGACGTCATGTCCATATATATAATTGATGAACGCACTCTTTCCGACGCCAGTTTTCCCGGCAATCAAAATATTCGAGACGAGCCCTGTCCGATCCATATGCTTCCTCCCCTATTCGTTGTATAGTTCAATTATACCGAATGGGGCAACTTCAAACGTCCATCGAAAGGATGATTCTCATGCTACACCATGTTGAACTATACGTATCCAACCTAAATGACAGTATACGTGCTTGGGAATGGCTCCTCTGTGACCAGCTAGCGTACACGCTCTATCAGTCGTGGCCAGAAGGTCGAAGCTATCGTTACGGCGATACATATCTCGTGTTCGTTCAAACAGAGGAAGACCACCTCACTCCGCCCTACCATCGAAAAAAGACCGGACTCAATCACTTGGCGTTTCATGCCTCATCGCTCACACAATTAGAAGAAATCCGACAACAGCTCGCGTCACACGGTTTTCGTGAGTTGTATGCTGACCGCTTTCCTCACGCAGGTGGTCCGAACTATACAGCACTGTTTTTTGAAGACCCGGACCGCATCAAAGTCGAACTCGTGGCAACGATGTGAACGGTTTCGTGAGAACTTCTTGAAAGTTTGTGAAAACAATTGCAAACTTTTGACCAACCTCCTAGACTGAAAATGTCTAAAGGAGGTCTTCTCATGGAAAAACAAGTCATCGACTATATGGAAGAAGCCGCATTTAAAAAAACGTCATTGCTTCAGCAATCATTTTCGCAATACATGTTACGTTCGATTATCGCTGGTTTTTTGATTGGGATCGGGGTCGTCTTCTCGTTCACGGTCGGAAACATGTTCATCGATGTACCCGGCACGATGCTCATCGCCGGTGCGAGCTTCTCGGTCGCGCTCGTCTTCATCGTCTGGATGGGTGGAGAACTATTTACGAGTAACACGATGTATCTCTACACCGGGGCGAAACGGGGTCGTGTCGACTGGTTAGACTTAGCAAAAATATGGGGACTCAGTTGGTTCGGTAACTTGATCGGTGCCATCATTTTGTCGCTGCTCGTCATCGGTGCCCACAGCATGGGAGAAGTGACGGGTGACCATTTACTCGCTGTCGTCGCAGCGAAAAAAATCGGTGGAGATGCCTTTGCGATTTTCCTGAAAGGTATCTTATGTAACGTACTCGTCTGTTTGGCCATCTTTATGCCGCTCAAAACGAACAACGATGTTGCGAAGATCATGCTGACGATGATTCCCGTCGTCGTATTCTTTGCTGCTGGGTTCGAACACTCGATTGCGAACATGGGCGTCTTCGCGCTTGCGCTACATTATGTACCATCGGACCTCATTAACTTTAGCGGTGCCCTTTACAATCTGTTCTTCGCTACACTAGGTAATATTGTCGGTGGTGCATTGTTCGTTGCCGGAAGTTACTTATATTTGAACAAATCAGAAACAGAGCAAGCCGTCAAACCGATTCGCCAACGCGCATAAAAAGACAGGGACCCCGATCAGCAGGGTCCCTGTTTGTTTTGTCATGTTTATTAAGATTTTGAAGAGTCAGCAGCGGCTGCTTGAACAGAACCTTGTGCCACTTCGTCTTCTTCCACGTCCCAGCACTCTGTGTTCTCGATGCCGAGTTTACGAGCAGAGAAGCGTGGGTTGAGACCTTGAGCACGTTGCTCTTCGTAGTCTTTAAGAACTTTGAAGGCAACGCCACCGAGCAATGTGATGGCCGCGATGTTGATCAATGTCATTCCTGCCATGAAGAGGTCAGCGAGGCTCCATACGAATCCAAGGCTTGCGACCGCTCCGATGAAGACGAATGCCATTGTTGCAAGACGGAATCCGAGGACTGCACCTTTGCTCTTCTTGATGAATTCGATGTTCGTTTCACCGTAGTAGTAGCTTCCTGCGATTGAACTGAACGCGAACAAGAAGACGCTGACGGCGATGAATGCTGGAGCAAGTGCCCCGATTTGTTCAGTCAAAGCGTTTTGAAGAAGGACGATCCCTTCACCGTTCCCTGAAGCATAGCTGTCTGAGAGAAGGATGATTGCTGCAGTTGCCGTACAAACGATCAATGTATCCAAGAATACACCGAGAGCTTGAAGGAAACCTTGTTTCGCTGGGTGCGATACTTCAGCAGCTGCTGCTGCGTTTGGTGCAGAACCCATACCAGCTTCGTTCGAGAAGAGTCCACGACGGACACCCATTGAGATTGCAGCACCGATTGAACCACCGACCGCTTCGTCTAAACCGAATGCGCTTTGGAAGATCATCGCGAACACAGCTGGAAGTTCAGCGAAGTTTACAACAACAACGTAAAGTGCGATTGCAAGGTACAAGACAGCCATGACAGGTACGACGATTGCTGAGAAGTTCGCGACACGTTGTACACCACCAAAAATAACGAGACCTGTAAGGACAACTAAGACAGCTCCACCGATGACTGCATCGACGCCGAACGCGTTATCGAATGCTGCAGCGATTGTGTTCGATTGAACTGAGTTGAAGATGAGACCAAATGTGACGGCGATGAGAACCGCGAATACGATTCCGAGTGCACGGTTGTTCAATCCTTTTTCGATGTAGTAAGCCGGACCACCGCGGTACGCAACATCGTCTTTCACTTTGTATACTTGAGCCAATGTACTTTCGATCATAGCCGTTGCTCCACCGAGAAGGGCAACGATCCACATCCAGAAGACCGCTCCCGGTCCACCGAGTGTGACGGCTACCGTAACCCCTGCAAGGTTACCTGTACCGATACGAGTCGCAGCACCGATGAAGAATGATTTCATTGGTGTGATACTCTTTCCATCTTTTGCTGGCGTCACGTCCGATTTATCTGTAATCGTACGGAACATTTCTTTTAAGTAACGGAACTGCATAAATCGTGTTCTGACCGTGAAGTAGATCCCGGCTCCGACGAGCACGGCGATCAATACGTACGACCATAAGATGTTGTTCAAAAAGTCGACGCTTCCCTGTAACATACCTTGAATCGCTTCCATGAATAAGTTCCTCCCTGTTGTGTGAATCTGAAGTTGAGAATTTTTATGATGTCTTAGTTCTGAATTATACAAAGATTCTGACAATTAGCAATAATTTTTTTATAGGTGATTTCACTATTTTTTCACATGTTTTAAGCAAGATTCCTTATTTATAAGTACTTAAAGCGCTTACATAAAAATGTTTAGAAATATTAAATCATGATTATATTCATTGATGATGAAACGCATATTCAAAAAAACAGCCACTCTTTTCGAGTAGCTGCCGTCTTAAATACCAGTACGTTTCTTCTGGTTATTTGGTTTTTTCGTCAATTGGCTCGTCAACGGTTTTTGTTTTGTACCATGTAAACCTGTCGGAACCTTTGTCTGGTTCTGTTTCTTTTCTGCCAGCTTTTGTTTCATCGCTTCTTGAAAAGATAGTTTTTTCTCACTCATCTTACTCACCTCCAGCTTCGATCACTTTCACACGACCGACCTGTCCATCGCTCAAACGCACTTTGATTCCGTGCGGATGACGTGGCGAGTTCGTCAATATATCTTGAACGACGCCTTTCGTCAGCTTCCCGCTTCGTTGATCTTGTTTCAAAACGATTTGGACATGGAGCCCTGGGCGAATGTCAGCACGTTTCGTTCCATCCATACCCGACACCCCTTTCCATTTAGTCAATCTCTATCATATGCTCTTTTCCCTTATTTGTCACAGCCTATTCCAGATCCCGATTTGTCGCATCGGCTCCGTCATATAACTTTGATCGGTCTGTAGCACCTTCTCTGGAAGAGAATCATGAAACACAATACGTACTCCCCGATGTGAGAAGATGACATCAATGACCTCGTTTCCGTCTATATCGCAAAGTGTCGCTGTTCCTCGAAGAGCATGAAAAGCTTCCGCGAACGCTTCCGCAAAGCTGAGATATGCTGTCACGGATGTCGCCATACGGCTTTGATCAATCTTTAAGGTTAATCGTTCACGAGTGGCACTTTCGATTACGACGTGTACGGTATCATTCCCATCCGAAAATTCAATCGTATGCATCCTCACTCCACCTCTCATTCAAAAAAGGTACCCTCCTAGGAAGGTACCCCTCTATCATAAACGATATAACCGCGCTGCGAATGGTCGCAGCATGAATGTCTCGGTATCAATCGTCTCCGGATCGATTTCATTCGTCATGACAAGCGTCGCACCCGCAATCTCCGGGATGGTCACTTCTGCCGGATTCGCGGTCAAGTTGACAACCACGTAGAATCGATTGTTCTCAAATGTACGTTCATAGACGAAAGCCTGCTTATGCTCTGGCAAGACATCACGATAACGACCGTACGTAAACGTATCTTCGGCCCGGCGAAGACGAATCATTTCCTTGTAGAACGAGAGAATCGAGTGCTGATCGTTTCGCTGTGCCTCGACGTTGAGTGTCTCATACTCTTCGTGAATCGGCATCCATGGGGTTGTCGTCGAGAAACCGGCATGCGGTGACGCATCCCATTGAATCGGCGTTCGCACGTTATCACGGGATGTGCCCCATACTTGCTGCATCGAGTCGACTTCACTCATCCCGTTCGCAATCCGTTCGAAGTATTCATTCTTCGTCGCGACGTCATCGTAATCATGGATGGATGGAAGCGGTACGTTCTTCATCCCAATCTCTTGTCCCTGGTAAATAAACGGTGTCCCGTGCATAAAGAAGTACATCATCGCGAGCGCGGTCGCACTCTCCCGCCAATAATGATGCTCATCCCCAACGAGCGAGACCGCCCGCACCATGTCATGGTTTTCAATATATAGCGCGTTCCAACCCGTCTCACGTAAACCTTGTTGCCACTTATCGAAGATTCGTTTCAATTCGACGACATCGAGTGGGGCCAGACGTGACCGCCGCATAATGTCGACATGGTCAAAATGAAACGCCATATTCATCGCGCCGTTTTCTGGACCCATCCAAAGATCCGCTGCTTCCGGCTCTATCCCGTTCGTTTCACCAACCGTCATAATATCGTATTTCGAGAATGTTTCCCGTTTCATCTCTTGAAGATAGTCATGAATGCCGTCGATGTTCGAGTACATCGAGAACGCCGTGACGACCGGTTTGCCGTCCGGCGATGGGAGCATCGTTCCCGTTGGCATCTTTTTAATGTGACTGATCGCATCGACGCGGAATCCGTCCACCCCTTTATCGAGCCACCAGTTGATCATGTCATAGATGGCCGTCCGAACTTCACGGTTCTCCCAGTTCAAGTCCGGTTGCTTCTTCGAAAAGACGTGTAAGTAGTATTGATCGGTCTGTTGATCGTATTCCCAAGCAGAGCCGCCAAAGATACTTGCCCAGTTGCTCGGTGGCGCGCCATCTTTTCCGTCTCGCCAAATGTACCAATCCCGTTTTGGGTTGTCTGTTGAGCTTTTCGACTCGAGGAACCACGGATGCTCATCCGATGTATGGTTGACGACGAGGTCGAGCAACAGTTTCATGCCACGTGCATGTACGGCCGCTAATAGCGCATCGAAATCTTCCATTGTTCCGAACTCTTCCATAATGTCTTGATAGTCACTAATATCATATCCGTTGTCATCGTTTGGCGACTTATACATCGGACAAATCCAAATCACGTCAATGCCAAGGTCTTCTAAGTAATCGAGCTTTTCGATAATCCCACGTAAATCTCCGATTCCATCCCCATTCGAATCTTTGAAACTTCGTGGATAGATTTGATAGGCAATCGCCTCTTTCCACCATACGCGACTCACTTCTGTTTGTTTTGTTTGGCTGAACAACGTCTCCATACGGCACGTGCCTCCTACAATAAGGTATGATTCACATCTACCATAGCACTAGTGCAAGCGTTTGCAAAGAATCAACTCGCAAAAAAAATGCAGTTTACACTGCATTCGAATGAAGCGTCCCAACTTGTTCACAAAAAGTGGAGATGAGCTTCGATAAATGTTTCCAATCATGATCCATCGTCGCGACGTGATACGAGTTCGGGAGCACCGCATATTCTTTTGTACCTTGCAATTGATCGAACAACCAAATCGAATCGATTGGTGGCACGACGTTGTCGACTGCCGAATGGATGACATATGTCGGCACATCAACCGACCCGACGTGCGGGCGTACCTCGTCAATTAACGCCAGCAATTCCCGAATCGCCTTTGTCGGCACACGGTCATAGACAATCTCATATACACCCTCTGCTAAAATATCGGGAGCGTCTTCATCGATGAATCGACATTCGGTACCTGACGCATGACACGCATACCCAGGTACGGATAAGGCTGCATTGATTGTGACAACTGCATCTGCCTTTTCCTCAAGTGCAGCTTTGAGCGCTAGCGTCCCACCCATCGACTGACCGACGACGATGACCGTCCGACACGACTCGCGCAATCGTTCGATGCCTTCGATGACACTTTTGTACCAACATCGATGCGTTGAACATCGAAAATCTTCTGGATCTGTCCCATGCCCTTTCAAACGTGGAGCATACACCGTAAACCCTTGTTTCATCAGCTCGATCCCGACGTCTTGCACACTCTGAGGCGTTCCATTGAATCCGTGACAAAGCAAAATACCAATTTCGTTTCCTTCATAATAAAATGCGCCTGCTCCAGGAATGACTGGATAGTTGATCGTTCTCATTACTGCCTCCTTTTTTAATTCCCACTTAACCGATACAATTAATTCGTATTAGAAGAGTGTAAAAGTTATCGACCCAACCGTCAAGTTCTTCATGTTTCGTTTACCTTGTCATCAAACTGTAATCATAACTTCGTATTTAGTGGATTGAGTTCTGACGTCTGCTTGGTTATGTTTAACATGTAGTTAAAAACTTGGGAAATGTGTTTGTCACTTTTGACAATACACGAATAATTTTTCAAGTGATTCGTTAAAAGGGAAGTAATGTAAGCGCTATCATGTTGTTTTTTGACATAAAGAAGGGTAATTTATACTCAATTTATGATGGCGCACGATGGGGAAATCGGGTTACATAATTACATCCAAGGGAGACTTACACATGGGGAAACCAACACAATCATTTAAGACAGTCACTGGCCTCGCTTTATCGGCAGGACTCATCGTCAGTAGCATGACGCCGATCGCGGCAAATGTACATGCCGAGACGTTGAATGCTTCAGACCTTTTCATCTCAGAGTATGTAGAAGGCTCAAGCAACAATAAAGCCATCGAGTTGTTTAACGGAACGAACGCGACGATTGACCTTTCTGCCTACAAGATTGAACTCTATTCAAACGGTGGCACGATTGCCGGAAACACATTGAATTTGACGGGAACACTCGCACCAGGAGCTACATATGTCATTGTGAACGGTAGTGCGTCAGACGCATTGAAAGCGAAATCGGATACGACGAGCGCTGTGACGAACTTCAACGGAGATGACACGATTGTCTTGAAAAAAGGAGACACTGTTCTCGACGTCTTCGGTCAACTCGGTGTCGACCCAGGTACGAAATGGGGAACGACCGTCGCGACTGCCGACCAGTCACTCATCCGAAAAGATACGGTCACGCGTGGCGACAGTGACGGAAGCGATGCTTTCGATCCTGCTGTCGAATGGACATCGACACCACAAGACTCATTCGATAACCTCGGGGTGCATACGTTCCAAGGCGTCGAGTACGGCGATGGCGGTACGACAGAACCACCTGCACCGGTCACACCGATTTCAATCGCAGACGCACGGACAAAAGCAGAAAATGAGACGGTCACTGTAAAAGGAGTCGTCACTGGAAAACTCGCGAACACGATCTCGATTCAAGATGCGACAGGCGGTCTTTCTATCCGCCCGACGTCACTTGCGGTCAACGTTGGAGATGAAGTCGTCGTCACAGGCGTCGTCGGTTCGTATCGTGAACTCTTGCAATTGAACAGCGCGGTCGTCGTCTCGAAACAAGCAGCGACGCTTCCTACTGCACAAGTAGTGACGGGAGAACAAATCAATGAAAACGTCGAATCAGAACTCGTAACCGTCAACAATGTCACGCTCACAGGGAGCGGTCAAAACTTGACGGCAACAGACGGAACGAAAGAGTTCATCGTTCGTGACGAACGGGGCATCCTCGATTTACAGACGGATGTGAACTATTCATCCATCACAGGAATCGTTCAGCAGTTTGACGATGCTTATCAAATCATCCCGCGTGACCCAGCGGACACGGTCATCGATACGTCGGTCCTTCGCCCGGCCGTCGCAAAACCAGGTGCCGGCACGTTTGTCGGACCGCAAGACGTCACACTCTCAACGACGACGGCAGATGCTGAAATTTTCTATACGCTCGACGGTTCAGATCCGAAAGAGAACGGGACTCGTTACGAAGGTTCGATTCGTATCGAAAACTCGACTCCGTTGAAGACGGTCGTGAAAACAGGTGACACGTTCAGCGCGGTCTCGACGTTCTCATACAAGATCACAGATAAGATTCGCATTCACGACATCCAAGGAGCGAACCATACGGCTCCAATGAACGGACAGACGGTTGAGGGCGTCGAAGGAATCGTCACGTCTACTTTCATCTCGAGCGGGACGACATATTACTTCATCCAGACACCGGATGCTGAAGCCGACGACGATGCACGCACATCTGAAGGAATCGTCCTTTACGGCGGACGTTCAATCGCTGGCATTCAAGTCGGTGATCTCGTCAAGGTGAATGGAAAAGTGAGCGAATACGCGATTGAAGGATATAGCGATCGTCAACAGACAGACATGAAAATGACGCAAATCGATACACGTAACGGAAAAGTAGAAGTCGTCGCGAGCGGTGTGACACTCCCGACTCCGATTACAATCGATGCTTCAAACCTACCGACAGAGTTTATCGATAGTGATAACCTCGCTGTCTTCAACCCGGAGAAAGATGCGATTGACTTCTGGGAAAGCCTCGAAGGCATGCGCGTTCAAACGAACAACTTGAAATCAGTCGGACCACAAGAATACGGTGACCTCGTGACCGTGCTCGAAGATACGCCAACGGAGACTAACAATGGTGGTGTCTTATTGAAAAAGAACGACGCAAACCCGGAGCGCATTCAATTCCGTCTCGAACCGAACGCAGAAGCGCGTGACTTCGATGTGGCGATAGGCGACCGTTTCAACGGACCAATCGTTGGTGTCGTCGGCTACTCATTCGGAAACTACAAGATTCAAGCGTCGCTCGAAGACATGAAAGCTGCCTTCGTCAAAGGGGATGCGCAGCGTGAGAAGACGTTCATCGAAGCAGAAGAAGATCAATTGACGATTGCGTCTTACAACTTAGAAAACTTCTCGAACAACACTAAAGAAACATCAGATGAGAAGGCGCTCAAATTGGCAAAAGCATTCGTCAATGAATTGAACAGTCCTGACATCATCGGCGTAACAGAAGTACAAGACAACGATGGACAAGACAAAGGTGCGGGTTCTGCCGCTGATCAAAGCTATCAACGCTTGATCGACAACATCGTTGCTGTCGGCGGGAAAACGTATAAATACGTCAACATCGACCCTGAGAACAACCAAGACGGTGGTGCACCGGATGCTAACATTCGTGTCGGTTTCTTGTATGACCCTGCGCGTGTATCGTTGACGGATGGAATGCCTGCTGGTGACGCGACGACGGCAGTCGGATACGTTGACGGGAAGTTGACGCACAACCCGGGACGTATCGACCCGACAAACGAAGCGTTCAATCGCTCACGTAAACCGTTGGCAGCTCAATTTGATTTCCAAGGTGAGAACGTGATTGTCATCGCGAACCACTGGAACTCAAAAGGCGGCGATACTGGATTCTTCGGTTCACAACAGCCGGTCGTGCTCGGAAGTGAAGTACAACGTAAGAAGATTGCACAAGTCGTCCACAACTTCGTGGCGGACGTGAAGACGAAGAACCCTGAAGCGAACGTTGTCGCACTCGGAGACTTTAACGATTTCGAATTCTCGGATGCACTTCAAATCTTTAAAGGTGACTTGATGACGAACATGGTCGAGAAAGTCCCTGCTGTTGACCGCTACTCATATGTCTATCAAGGAAACTCACAAGTACTCGACCACATCCTTGTGTCGAACCGCTTGGCCGCTTCTACGAAGATTGACATGATTCACGTCAATGCGGACTTCACCGAGATGTCAGGTCGCGCGAGTGACCATGATCCGGTTCTCGCACAAATCGACTTCACTCCAGAACCTGAAGTGGAATTGACGCGTTACACGGTAGAAAATCATCCAGCCGCTCGTCTCGTCCTTCAAGAGGACTTTATCGGTGTGACGATTGGAAAAGGAACAAACTTTAAAAACGGAATCTTTGTCCGTGGCGCTTACACGGAATTGACGGGTGATGCGTTGAAAAATGTCGTCGTTCAAGTGAAACCGAAAGAAGCCGGTGCCATCATCGACTTCAAAGGCGCAACAGTGAAAGAAGTGATCGTTGACGGAAAAAACCTTGCCGAGATTCGCGGGGCGAAAAATGTCCAGCGCATCACGTATGCGAAAGGTGCTTCTCCATCATCCATCATCATCAAGAAATAACATGTTGAAACGCAGACACATCGTCTGCGTTTTTTTTGGTTTCAGCTCCCTTGAAGCGGGGATAAAAAGGAAGATGCTGAATCATGGAGGATGAAACTGATGGAATTGTATAACGGAGATTTATATTGGCCAACGACCGAATCAGATGACGTGGTGTTGCAACAACCTGAGAAAAAAGAGCAGTATGACGTGCTCGTCATCGGAGCCGGAATGTCTGGAACACTGACAGCTTATACGTTGCAACAGGATGGTGTGGATTTCGCGGTGCTCGACGGACGAAAAGTCGGAACAGGCAGCACGTCGGCCAACACCGGTCTTATTCAATATTCAAATGACATTATGTTACATGAACTCGCCGAAAAAATCGGAGAAGACGCGGCGGTACGCTTCTATCGTCTTTGTCTCGATGCCGTCGAATCACTTGATCAGGTAGCGGAAGATGTCGGGGCATCCGATATTTATATTCGCCGGGATAGCCTTTGTTTTGCGAGTGAAGAGGCCGATGTTGCCAAATTGAAACTTGAGTATGAGATGCTTTCGAAGCATGGTTTTGAAGTGGAATGGCTTGATCGCGATGCATTGCGTGAACGTTTCCCATTCGACAAACCGGCGGCCTTGATCACAAAAGGTGATGCCGAAGTCAATCCGCTCACGCTCAGCCGTCAAATCATTCGTCACTTATCGAAACAAAACGTCCCGATTTTTGAAGAAACATCAGTAGATGAAGTCGTTTCAGACGGCGAAGGATGGATTGTCCTCACTTCAAACGGTACATTCAAAGCGAACAAAGTCATTTTTGCGACAGGTTACGGTCCTGCTCCCCTACTTGATTCTCATCGAATCGATTTGAACCGTTCATACGCCATCGCAACGAATCCGATTGCAGAGTTCAGCGAATGGGAAGGACGCGCACTCATTTGGGAGACGAAACGACCATACCTATATTTACGTACGACTCCGGACGGTCGGATTATCGCTGGTGGTCTCGACGAAGACAAGGCAGAGACGCCTCACGATGAGGCACTCATGAACGACCGGGCTGAACGGGTGAAGGAGAAAATTGCAGAACTCTTCCCGATGTATGACCTCGAAGTCGATTATGCCTGGGTCGCCTTGTTTGGAGAATCGGTGGACCAACTCCCGTTCATCGGAGAGCACCCGAATCGACCGAATTTGTTTTATTTGCTCGGATATGGGGGAAATGGGACGGTGTACAGCATGCTCGGCTCTCGCATCCTGAGCGCCCTCGTTCGTGGTCAGCATCATCCAGACGCTGATCTCGTTCGGCTAGATCGAACGTAACCCCTATTCTTGGGGGTTGTTACATATTGAAGGAGTGTTTTTAGATTGAAGAAAAAAAGAAAAGCAAGGTGGGTGTACACGTTTCGCCGACTGATCGTGTTTGTCGTCCCTCTTGGCTGCGCCATCTGGTTTTGGCCAAACGAGTCGACACCCACCACGCAATTAAAGTCTGAACAAGTCTCTATTTCCGAGGAAATATACACGATCGAAAAGCGTTCACCCGTTGTAGAAGATGATGTGACTCGATATGAATATGATGTTGTGGTGCATGGTGAACCAAGTACGGATGAACTTCAATCCATTAGCCATGACGTCATCGAGAACGTCCAACAGTCCGACCAATTCCAGGCCGCCTTGTTACGATTTTATGATGACGCCGCCTATATCGGGACAGAACCTCCACTCGGTGAGGCCGTATTCGCTCCTGAAGGCGACTATGCGCTTGCCGACTGGGTCGAACCTGGTCAAACAGACGAGATGATGTTCGGCTGGCAGCTTCGTGAGAAAGAGTGGTCGACGAAACTGACTGGAAAAGAGATTCAAATCTGGGCGTTGTGGCAGGAACAATATACGAAACAGGATCCAGACGACCCGGACGTGAAATCAAAAGTGACGCGAATCGTCTCTAGTGAATATGATCTTGACCCGAAAATCGTGCAACAAATCGTTTTGAAGCAGCACGTATGGGCCGCGCTATAAGTGAGTTACCCGTTTGTGTGAAATCTCTCTTTTTTGAAAAAAGAGGGATTTTTTTATTTGGGTTAGGGAACACCGATACAGTAGGTCAAAACGTGACTTACAACGGTCAGTCATACTTAAGGGAGGCAATCACATGGGGAACAAGAAAGAAGAGCAGTTAAAACAACATACGATTGATAACGAACAACAAGCAGGCTTGACGACGAACCAAGGATTGAAAATGGCGGAAGATGAATTCTCACTGAAGGCAGGGCGTCGCGGTCCGACCTTGATTGAAGATTTTCATTTCCGGGAGAAGATGACCCACTTTGACCATGAGCGGATTCCAGAACGGATTGTCCACGCTCGCGGCGTTGGGGCACACGGAGAGTTTCACGTATATGAACCGCTCGCCGAAATCACAAAAGCTGATTTCTTGAACAATCCTTCGAAGACAACACCGGTATTTGTCCGTTTCTCGACCGTCCAAGGCTCGCGTGGGTCTGCGGATACAGTCCGTGACGTACGCGGTTTTGCGACGAAGTTTTATACAGACGAAGGGAACTACGACCTAGTCGGAAACAATATCCCTGTCTTCTTTATTCAGGATGCCATCAAATTCCCAGACCTTGTTCATGCCGTAAAACCTGAACCGCATACGGAAGTGCCGCAAGGGGGAAGCGCGCACGATACGTTCTGGGACTTCGTCGGACAAAACCACGAGACCGCTCATATGGTCATGTGGGCGATGAGTGACCGGGGAATTCCACGTAGTCTACGCATGATGGAAGGTTTCGGGGTCCATACGTTCCGTCTCGTGAATGCAGAAGGAAAGGCACATTTCGTCAAATTCCATTGGAAACCGAAGCTCGGCGTCCATTCACAAGTATGGGACGAAGCTCAAAAAGCAGTCGGGAAAAATGCGGACTTCCACCGTGTCGATTTGTATGAAGCCATCAACAAAGGCGATTATCCGGAATGGGAGCTCGGACTCCAACTCATCCCTGAAGAAGATGAGTTCAACTATGACTTCGACATTTTAGACCCGACTAAACTGTGGCCTGAGGAAGAAATCCCTGTGAAACTTGTCGGGAAGATGACACTTAACCGAAACGTCGATAACTTCTTCGCTGAAACCGAGCAAGTCGCCTTCCATCCGGGACACCTCGTTCCAGGAATCGATTTCTCGAACGACCCGCTCTTACAAGGGCGCTTATTCTCTTATACAGATACGCAACTCTCGCGTCTCGGTGGACCAAACTTCCACCAGATTCCGATCAACAAGCCCGTTTGTCCGTTCCACAACAATCAGCGTGACGGCATGCATCAAATGGCCGTCCACAAAGGACAGACGAGTTATCATAAAAATGCGCTCAATAACAATCAGCCTGAACCCGTACCAGCTGACCAAGGCGGATTTGAGCATTATCAAGAGAAAGTCGATGGACATAAGATTCGGGGACGCAGCGACAGCTTCCTAGACTTCTATTCACAGGCGAAACTCTTCTATAACAGCATGACCGATGTCGAAAAGCAACACATTCAAGACGCCTGCAGCTTCGAGCTCGGGAAATGTGAGTCGGATATGGTGAAAGAGAACGCCGTCGATTTATTAAATCGGATCGATCGCCATCTCGCCGAGGTCGTCGCTGACAATTTAGGCGTGCAAGTACCTGAAGAAAATAACGAAGTCCAGTCAGACAAGACGTCCCCTGCCCTCTCGATGGCGAACACGATCAAAAAACCAGACACGAAGAGCGTCGCCCTTCTCCTCGCCGGTGACGTGGATGCGCATCAAGTGAAGCAATGGGTGAAGCAACTCGCCGACCACAACGTCAATTATAGTCTCGTCGGTAAGAAAGCCTATATGCTCGGTGACTTGAAAGTAAAAGAGACGTACGACACGGTCGACTCGAGCCTCTTCGACGCCGCCTTCTTGGTGAGTGCCGCAACCTCGGTCGAAGATGACGTCCTCGAGTTCATCGAGAATACGTATAAGCACTATAAACCGCTCGCCCTGCACGTGCATCATAAAGAAGCACTCGCAACATGTCGCGTGAAGACAGACCAGCCTGGCGTCTTCACGTTTGATGCGCATAACCTCGATGGATTCGATACGTTCATCGACGGAATCGCGACCGCCCGCTTCTGGGACCGCGCTTAACGATACCACTCGACTCGATTCACGAGTCGAGTTTTTATTTGCTCCATGAACTCATGGAATGCACCATCTCAGACAATCTTGTTTTGATTTGGTATACTCTTTTAGTTATGTTTATTAACTATTCGAATTTGAAGAAAAGGAGGCGTCGTGTTCGATGCAACAACCTATCCAAAAACTGTGGACGAGAGACTTTTTGATTATCTCGCTAATCAACTTCTTCCTGACGCTCATCTTTTTCTTATTGATGGTCACCATCGGGGTTCATGCCGTCGAGTCGTACGGGGCGACGACGAGTCAAGCAGGGCTCGTCACCGGCATCTTTATCATCGGAACATTGACCGGGCGATTGTTCATCGGTCGACTCATCGATTCGATCGGTCGGAAAAAGACACTTTATATCGGGCTCGTCTTTTTCACCGCAACGATCTTGTTGTACTTCGTCCATTGGGGCGTCGGGTTCTTATTGCTCACTCGTTTCGTACACGGTCTCGGGATGGGATTATCAAGTACCGCAACCGGAACAATCGTGGCACAGGTCATTCCCGCGACACGAAAAGGCGAAGGAATTGGCTACTACAGTATGAGCTCTACCTTGGCGACAGCCATCGGGCCATTCGTTGGGTTGCTCCTTAGCCAATATACGAGCTTCACCGTCATCTTCGGACTTTGTTTCGTGATCGGACTGATCAGTTTGGCGAGTACGTTTTTCGTGAACGTACCAGAAGTAGACGCACCGGAAGTCGTTCGTGGTTTCTCATTGAAATCATTCGTTGAACCGAAGGCGTTACCGATCGCACTCATCATCGGGATGGCCGCGCTCAGCTACTCGAGCGTTTTGTCCTATATTAACTTTTACGCGAGTGAACTTGACTTGATTGAAGCGGCGAGTATCTTCTTCCTCGTCTACTCCGTCGCCGTCCTGTTGTCTCGTCCGATTACCGGGAAGTTGATGGACGCGCGTGGGGCGAATGTCGTCATGTATCCAGCAATCGCGATTTTCGCCGTCGGGCTTCTCGTGCTCAGTCAAGCGAATAGCGGCTGGATGCTATTACTCGCAGGTGCTCTAATCGGGCTCGGGTTTGGAAATATCCAGTCGGGTACACAAGCGATTGCCGTCAAGGCTTCCCCACCCCACCGGATGGGTATGGCTACTTCGACGTTCTTCATCGCACTTGATGCAGGTCTCGGGTTTGGTCCGTATTTCATCGGTCTACTCATTCCGTTGACTGGATTTTCGATGCTATACTTGATGCTTTCCGGTGTCGTTCTCTTTACCATTTTCTTGTATTACCTCATGAACGGTCGAAGCGAACAAAAACAACTGAAAGAAGCTGCCTGACAGGATGTTCTTACATCCTGTCTTTTTTTGAAAGTTCACACATTTTATTGAAGGATACGTTAAGATAAAAATGACGTGTAAAAAATAGAACGAAATGAGGGAGACGAGATGAAGGCTGACCAAACACTTCAATACAACGCATCGATTTTATTACGGACGTTCGATAAAATTTCAGACTATGTGTTCTTTATGGAAGTCGATGGTTCAGCTTATCGATACGTCTTTGTGAATGAACCCGCAAAACGCGCGATCAACTGGTCGGACGCAGATGTCGGAAAACAGATTGACGAACTCGTCCCCGCTGAAACGGCCGCGCTCATCACAACCTATTACGATGAAGCGATTCGAACGAAAAAAAGTATCGTCTATGAAGACTATCGTCTTGCTGACTCATTCTACACCGATACGGTAGAAGCAAATGATGTATTGACGCTTCCCCTTCATTACTTCGAGTCAGAAGTGACTCCTATTTTTAATGACGAGGGACAATGTACACATATCGTCTCGGTCGTCCGCGAAGTGACGGAACGAAAGCGTCGCGAACTGGAATTGTCCATTTTGAAAGATCATCATGAGTCATTAAGACGTTACTCGCCCCATGGCATTTTTGTACTTGATCATCATCTGAATATCAAATCGGTCAATCCGGCCGTCATGAGCATCACTGGATATGCCGAGCAGGAGATGCTCCATCAACCGTTCCTTTACTGGCTTCCCGAGGACGAACGTTCTCGTGTACGGAAAGGGTTGCAGTTCACGTTATCCGGCATTCCGCACAAGTATTCGGTTTACGCCACTCATGAGTCTGGGGAGCGGCTTGATTTGTCTGTGTTGAACATCCCGATCGAAGTCGGTGGCAACATCACTGGATTGTTTGCCATCATCATCGATTTAACGCCTGAGAAGAACGCTGAACGGGCCACAATCGAAAGTGAACGTCGCTATCGCCAACTGATCGAAACGATTCCGGAAGGCATCATCGTTCACCAAGATGGGAAGATTTTATATGCGAACGCAATGGCGCTCGAAACGATTGGAGAGACTTATCTCGAGAGTGAATCTATCTTTTCTTTCATTGCAGAAGAATATCACCAATCCACTCGGACACGTCTCGCTACCCTTGAACTAGGTGGACCTGTTCAAGATACCGAGATGGTCGTTGTGACGCCGAGCGGGGACCGACTTCATATGGACATCAGCAGTCTCCTCATCGACTATGAAGGACAGCTGGCCATATTGACGATTTTGCGCGATGTCACGGAAAAACGAGAAATGGAACAGGCCTTGAGACAAAGTGAGTTACAATACAGACTGATCACGGAAAACATGAGTGATCTCGTTTGCATATTAGAACGGGATGGGACGGTTCGTTACGCCTCCCCTTCTCATCGTACGGTTCTCGGCTTTGCAGCCGATTACTATGAAGGGAAGAATACGCTCGACTATATTCATCCAGATGACATTCAAATCGTCCGTTCACAATTGAAGGACTTGAAAGAGCAAGACGTCTCGCTGACTCTTGAATTCCGACACTTTCACGCGGACCAACGCTGGATCTGGCTCGAGACAAAAATTCAAGCTATCTATGACGAATCAGGGCATCTTCTGCACTACTTGACGGTCAGCCGAGAAATCATGCAGCGAAAAGCGCTTGAGAAGCGCTTAAAGCACTTGGCATATCACGACACGCTGACTGATTTGCCGAACCGACGCTACTTCCTCGCCTATCTTGAAGAAGCCATCGAAGAGACGAGATATGAGAAAGAGCAATTAGGCGTTCTCGCGCTCGATGTCGACCGTTTCAAACAAATCAACGACACGTTCGGCCATGATGTCGGGGATGAGCTTTTGCGGCAATTGGCGCGCCGATTGACGTCGGTACTCCGAAAACAAGATATGGTGGCAAGACTCGGGGGCGATGAATTCGCCGTCCTCATCCGATTCACCGATCCTTCTTCTCTCCATCGTGTCGCCGAAAAGATTATCCAAGCGTTACAACGACCTTGGGAAATCGACCAGCATACATTCATCACAACTTCGAGCGTCGGTGGCGCTCGTTATACAAAAGGATTGTCGACTAAACAGCTGTTAAAACGCGCCGACCTCGCTTTATATGAGGCGAAAGCAGACGGTCGAAACCAATATGTACTCGCAAAGGACCTGTGAATCAAGGTCCTTTTTTTCACGTGAAACATATGTAGAACACCTAAATACGAACATTAAATACTAAAAAATCTAAATACATTCATTTTTAGATCGTTTTTACGAAGTTTCCCTTTGACTTTGAGAGCTGTTCACGTTATATTACCGAATGGGCGAAGTTTTTTTATAGTTCAAGATGTTAATGTTCGTGAATAGGGGTGCAACTTATGGATAAAGTGTTTGATTATGAAGATATTCAATTAATTCCTGCAAAATGTATTGTCGATAGTCGTTCGGAATGTGACCCGACCGTCGAGCTCGGGGGCTTCACGTTCCGTTTACCGGTCGTCCCGGCTAACATGCAAACGATTATTGATGAGAAAGTGGCGCTCATGTTGGCCGAGAACGGTTACTTTTACATTATGCATCGCTTCAATCCTGAGACGCGTCTCGCGTTTATCCAGGACATGCACGAGAAAGGTCTCTATGCCTCCATCAGCGTCGGGGTGAAAGAAGAGGAGTATGCATTTATCGAGATGCTTCAGTCGACTGGTCATACACCAGAATTTATTACGATCGATATCGCACATGGACACTCGAACGCGGTCATCCGAATGATTCAACATATCAAGCACCATCTTCCTGGTTCATTTGTCATCGCAGGGAACGTCGGGACGCCAGAGGCCGTTCGTGAATTGGAACATGCCGGAGCGGATGCGACGAAAGTCGGAATCGGACCAGGGAAAGTATGCATCACGAAAATCAAAACGGGATTCGGCACGGGCGGCTGGCAATTGGCGGCGCTCCGCTGGTGTGCCAAGGCGGCGACGAAGCCGATCATCGCAGATGGGGGAATCCGTACACATGGGGATATCGCCAAGTCGATTCGTTTTGGCGCTTCGATGGTCATGATCGGTTCATTGTTCGCTGGCCATGACGAATCTCCAGGGGAAACATTCGAGCAAGACGGCAAACAACTAAAAGAGTATTTCGGCTCTGCTTCCGAGTTCCAAAAAGGTGAGCGAAAAAACGTCGAGGGGAAAAAGATGTTTGTCGAACACAAAGGGGCATTACAAGATACATTGACCGAGATGGAGCAAGATCTCCAGTCGGCGATTTCTTACGCGGGTGGCGACAGTCTCGAAGCATTGCGCACGGTAGACTATGTCATGGTGAAAAACTCAATCTTCAATGGGGATAAAGTATACTAAAAAAAGGCGACCTCGTGAACTGCCCCATAAAAGTTGGACACGAAAATCCAACTTTTATGGGGTGTTTTTTATGACCAAATATTCAAAGGCATTGAAAGTCCAGA